>CALLYL010000795.1 GCA_937859535.1 uncultured Myxococcales bacterium | reverse complement strand
GCGAGGCTGCGGAACAAGCGGAAGGAAGTGTGCTTACCATTCATAACGCTACGGTCCTCCAAAACATGGGAAGCGGTCTACGCGCAGGGCGTGGGAGACATCGCTCGTGAAGCTAGTTACTGAAGCAAGAACATACAAGGGCGGCTTGCTATTCCCAGCCCAGAACGAAGTTGGGAAGAAATTGGTCTGGTGGGGCGGTTACGAGCTGGGGAAGCTCACAGTCGGCCATCCATCGCCAAGTGCGGCTTCGACGTCCGCACGACGCAGCCGCTGTCGATCGCTGTAGAGCATGACGGCGCGCTCCAGGACGGCTTCTAGCTCGCGAAAGTTGCCCGGCCAGTTGTGACGTCGCAGCGTTGCCATGACTTCTTCTTCGACGAAAAAGGCCTCACTCGGCGGGTCGGAGGGTTCGCTCTCGGCCAGCTCAGCAGGGCGCTCATCGCCGTGGTTGCGAAGGATGCGGTTGCAGATCCACAGCGTCGACTGGGCGATATCTTGCGGCCGTTCTCGTAGCGGTGGGACGTGTAGGACGATCCGCAGCAGGCGATAGGCCAGGTCGTGACGAAACTGTCCATTTGCGACGGCCTGCGGCAGGTTTCCATCGGTCAATCCAATCAGCGCAACTCCGGAGCCGCTGCCCAAGCGATGGCTGCTCAGGTGTTCGTGGAGGTTGCGCTGCACATCGAGAGGCATCACCAGCAGCTCATCAAGCAGCAGCGAGCCTCCTTCCGCTTTCGATAACAGTCCGTCCTCCAAACGACTACAGACTTCACCATCACCGCTCTTATAGGTGTCCGGACCAAAAAACTGTTTGAGCATTTCCTCGGAGGTACAGCCTGCAAGGTGAGCACGGACCTGTGGCGCGCCGCTGGGATGCATCAACCGATGGAGCAGTCGTGCCAGTCCTTCCTTTCCCGTCCCCGGCTCGCCATGGATGACGATATGGGCCCGGAACGGGCGGTCTTGCAGTCGCTCGATGACCCGAAGGATGCGTGCCATGTCAGGGTGTGCGTCGGACATTCGTCCAAAGGCGGCGATCCATCCGCCCAACTGTGGCTCACCGGTGCCGAACAGCCCGGAGTGTTCGCCCATGCCCGTTCCTGACGGCGGAGATTGCCCTGCACCATTCCTCATAGCTCGACACGATATCAGACTTGGTCCGCCCGGATGAAGCGCGCACTTGACGCTACGCAGGCTACGGCCCGAGACTCGGAGAGATTGAACGCTTACTCTTTTTTGAGATCTCAATCACGTTTCATGCGCTCGTGTTTGCTGCTGATCACGCTGGGGGGCGTTGCGGGGGTTGGGGTTGCGGCCGGTGCCGAGACTTCGCCGATGGGACCGGTGCCACTTCCGACGACGAATGAAGTGGAAGAACCGGTTCGTTATAGCGAGGCGTGGGTGCACAAGACCCTGACGGATCTGCACTCGCGTTATCCCAAACTGACCCGCGTGGTGTCACTCGGTCGCTCGCATGAGGGGCGGCCGCTATGGGCGCTGGCGATGGGTCGCAACCTGCGTCGCCATGACGGGCGGCCTGCAATTCTATTAAATGGCGCGCACCACGGTGTGGAGACGTTCTCGATCGACCTGGCGCTCGATGCGGCGGAGGTGTTGCTCCTGCGCTCCGGGGACCAAAAGACGACTACGCTGCGGCCTGATCCGGTCCTCGATCGCCAGGTGAAGCGCTGGCTTAAAGAGCTGGTGGTCTGGTGTGTGCCGGTTGTGAATCCCGACGGTGTCTGGGCCTCGCTACACGGTTATCTTCGCACCGGACGCAAAAATGGCCGGGACAACAACGGCAACGGCAAGCCCGATCGGGGAGATGGCGTCGATCTCAACCGCAACTATCCGTTTCGTTGGGGATTTCTCGCTGACAAGGGCAGCTCCCCGCTTCCCGACAGCGCCTACTTTCGGGGTCCGGCGGCTGGCTCGGAGCCGGAGACGCAGGCGATGATGCGGCTCGCCGAGAGCGAGCACTTCGCGGCAGCGCTCTCGTTTCATACCGGCAACGTCACCGTGCTTGCCCCGTATACCATCGACAACGTTAGCAGTCCGACGCCCAATGAAGCATGGCTGGTTGCCGAGGAGTTGGTTGCTGGTCTGCCTCGGCATCCACAGGGCAAAGACATTACGGTTCGTCGCAATATCTATCCTGTCGATGGCACCGATCAGGACTACCTGCGGGCGCAGTTTGGGACGCTGGCTCTGCTCGTGGAGGGCGCACGGCGAGATCCAATCCAAGGTGAGGCGCGGCACCAGGTGTTGATGGCGATGCGTCCAATTTGGACCCGGTTGCTCGATCGCTACCTGGATGGACCATCGGTGTATGGGGTGGTTCGGGATGCCAAAGGACGTCCGGTTGTCGCCGAGGTCCAAATCGTCGAACAGTCCCTTGGCGAACAGGAACACTGGCGGAGCCGCTGTCGCGATGGCCACTATGACCGCTTCTTGCCTGGACCAGGACAGTACACGGTGCGGATCACGGTACCGGGGCTGCCGCCTCAGCAGACGCAGATCACAGTCGGCAAAGAGCGGTTACGAGTGGATTTTACCGTCGAGGGA
>CALLYL010000794.1 GCA_937859535.1 uncultured Myxococcales bacterium | reverse complement strand
CAGGCAGACACTTGGTTCTTGGTGCCACCGCCGCCCGGAAGCTTGGGCGAGTCGGTCGCTGCCTTGTTCTCGGTGCCAGTCACCATTGAGGCGTTGCAGACAGCATTCATCATCATGTTTGGGTCCATGTTGCCATCGTCACCGCCACAGCCAGCGCTGGCTGCCAGCAGAACGAAGCCACAGGTTGCTCCCAGAAACATTCCTCGGACGTGGGTGAATCGAGCCATAAGCGAAACCTCCGACAGTTGTTCGACTTTTTCCGCACCCACTCGGGCACGCAAGGCTCCGTTCATATCGAAAGTTTCCCCCTGGGTGCAAGAGGCAATGTGCGCCAGTGTCCGCCAGTGTCCGTACGTTCCCGCCGTCGACATAGCTGGAAGTTGCGACGCAGCAGCGATTGACCCGGTGAAAGCTCTAGCGGTAAGCTCTCTTGGGGTTGTCTTTTCATGTCGCTAGCTTCATCTGCTCTGGGCGCTTATCGCTGGACCGGCTCTCTCAAAGAAACAAGCATCAGGCAGCTCTACGAGCGCTGTCAGCGCATCCGGCTGACGGGAAACCTGCGGCTTCAGCAGGGCGACCAATCGCTCGACCTCACCTGGATCGGTGGCGAACCCATCGAAAACGAGGGCGATCAGGGCACGCGATCGCTGCCGCTGTGGACCAACGGCGAATTCGTCGTGGAGCAACGGATTCCCGACTGGAAGGGCCGACTCACCCAGGGCGTCGAGCTGAGTGGATCCCTGCGGGCGGGCCAGATCACCGCCATCTATAAGTTGTGCGCAGACAATCAACTCTCCTCTGATGTTGAGCTGCTGCGGACCTCGGGCGAAACCGCACAGGTTCGCTTCACACTCGGTAAGGCGGAAAGCGCCATCATCGCTGGTCAGCCTGAGAGCGCCATCGCCGCGATGTCGAAGCTCAACGGCTGGGTCGAGGGCACCTTCCGAGTCGTGATGCGACCGGCGTTTGGCGATGAAAAGGCAGCCGAAGCCCCCGTATTCAAGGCACAAACCGGGGCGCAGTTTGACGTAACCGGCGCGGCGGATATCTCCAAGGGCAATGTCGATTGGCCAGGTAGCGGCCCGACCCCCTCAAGTCCTCCTCGCGCTGCGGCACCGACTTCGAATCCGCCACGCTCAGCCGGAGCCGGATCGAATCCGCCCAAGCCTTCCAGCTCGTCGAGCAATCCTGCCGTATCGAACTCTTCGTCAGCCATTCCACCCCGGCTCGCGCAAACGCTCATCAAGGCACCAGCTCCGGCTGGGCTGATGCCGCCGAGCTCCGGTCCGACGATGCCGATGTCCTCGATCACCAAGGAACAGCTCGCCGATGCCAAGGCCGCCGATGCCAAGCTCGCCGATGCCAAAGCGGCCAAGAGCAACTCCATGCTCATGATCGTGTCCGTGGTGGTGATCATGCTGTGCCTCGGTGGCATTGCCGCTGCGTTCTTCCTCCGTTAGTCGCCTAGTTCCTTGCTAGACTGCGCTCGCGATGATCCCCGAGCAGTCTATCGATCCGTTTCCCGTTCCGTCTGTCCTTCCATCCCACGGCATCCCCGACGCCCCCATCGAGCTGCGCAATCAGACCTACGAGGATCTGACCGACCTCATGCAGCGTCTTGGAGAGAAACGCTATCGCGGCGAGCAACTCTTTCGCTGGGTCCATGCCCGTGGAGTCACCGATCTCGATCAAATGACCGACGTCAGCCGGGTGCTGCGAGCCAGGCTGCGCGCCGAAAACCTAGTCCGAGTTGCTGAGCTACACATCGATAAGGTTCAACTCTCAGTCGACGGTACGCGCAAGCTGCGCCTAAAGACGGCAGATGATCGCCTGATCGAAAGCGTGCTCATTCCCGATGACGATGCGCGAGACGTCGTGACCGGACAGGTGCCAACCGAAAAGGCCCCGGATGTCTACGCCGACGAAGAGGACGAGCCGACCTGGGAGCGCAAAAAGCTGACCCAGTGTGTGTCGTCTCAGGTGGGCTGCGCCATCGATTGCGACTTCTGCGCCACAGCCAAGCTTGGCTTCGGTCGCAACCTCTCCGCAGGTGAGATCGTTAGTCAAGTGTATCAAGCCGAAGCGCTGTTGCGCAGCCTCCCCAGCGATGATCCAACGCGAATCGCCGGCGGAGATGTGGTCACCAACCTGGTTTTTATGGGAATGGGCGAGCCACTGCACAACTTCGAGAACCTGACCAAGGCGCTGCGGATCCTCCTCCATCCGCTGGGACGTAGCTTTTCGCGACGACGCATCACGGTCTCGACGGCCGGGTTGGTACCAGCGATCGAGCGACTCGCAAAGGAAGGTCTACCAGTAAACCTCGCGGTGTCACTCAATGCGTCCAACGATGAAGTGCGCGACGTCATCATGCCCATCAATCGTCGCTATCCGCTCAAGATGCTGCTTGGAGCTTTGCGCCGGTTCCCGCTCGAACGACGGCAGCGCATCACCATCGAGTACGTTCTGCTCGGGGGCCTCAATGACAGCATCGAGGATGCCCGACGACTTCCGGAACTGCTGCGCGGCATTCCTTGCAAGCTGAACTTGATTCCGTGGAATCCTCATCCCCAGGCTCCGTACAAGCGACCCGAAAAGAGCGCGGTGATGGCCTTCCAAGCGGAGTGCATGCGCCTTGGCTTCACGACGTATACCCGCAAGACCCGAGGCATGGACATTGACGCGGCCTGCGGACAGCTCGCGGCTGAAAATGATCCTCGCGCCGGACGCCAAAAACCCGGCCGCCTCCCAGTCCTTGGGTAGTTCGTCATCCCCCTGCCCTCCTGGCTCCCGCCGGTTATTGCTGAAAGCCCCGACGATATGAGGCAGATGATATGCCTCTTAATCTATCCGCGCTGTGCGCATCCGCACTTCCGACGGTGAATGAGTGCGTTACTGCGCATTGCTTTGTGGGGCATCTCCCTGTTAGAACGGGGCCGCTTTTTGAAGGAGCTGACGTCATGAGTTCTGTTTCCACCAGCGGTCGCCCTGCTGGCAAAGTCCTACTGACCGGGGCCAGCGGCCACTTGGGAGCCAACCTCCTTCGCCGCTTGATTGCCGATGGTCACGACGTTCGCGTGCTGCTCCGTCCAGGCAGCGATAACAGCGGCGTCGATGGAACACCTGTTGAACGAATCTACGGTGATCTGCGCGACCCACAAGCCGTCGATCAGGCGGTGCGCGGCTGTCAGCGCATCTTCCACACTGCGGCCAAGGTCTCGACCCTCTACGGCAACGCAGCCCTCAAGCGTGAGATCTACGACTGCAACGTCCTTGGCACTCGTCACATCCTGGCCTCCGCTAGGAAATTCGAGGTCGAACGCACGGTGGTCACGGGCAGCTTTAGCGCCGTCGGCTATGACCCGAGCAACCCCTCGATTCCCAGCAACGAGGAGATGCGCATCTATCCCTTCGAGCGGATGATGCCCTACGAAGCGTCCAAGACCTTCGTCGAGTTGGAGTGCTTGAGCGCCGCCAATCGTGGACTCGATGTCACCATTGCCACCTCGTGCGCCATCCTCGGTCCCCACGACTACAAGCCATCGCGGATGGGCCGTGCATTGTGCGACTTTGCCAACGGCAAGCTCCACGCCTACATCCAAGGTGGCTTCGAGTTTGTCGCCATGCACGACATCGTGGAAGGCCATATCCTGACCATGAGCAAGGGTCGCAAAGGCGAAAAGTACGTCTTTGCCACCCAGTTTGTGACCCTGCCCGAGATGATGGAGCTATGGGAGCGGATCACTGGCAGACCTCGCCCTCGGTTCGAAGTTCCTGTGTCGGTGATGGGGGCCGTGGCTGAAGTGGTGAGCCCGATCCTTTCCTACGTCGCCCCGAACTTCCCGCAGCGGCTTACGCCTGGTGCAGTCCACCTCCTCAGACTCAACCGTCGAGCTGATCTCACCAAGGCCAAGACCGAGCTTGGTTATCAGCCTACCTCTGTGGAACGCGCCTGCCGCGATGCCTACGAGTTCTTCGCCGAGCGTGGTGCCA
>CALLYL010000793.1 GCA_937859535.1 uncultured Myxococcales bacterium | reverse complement strand
GGTAACTCCTGTTCTATCGTCGCTGTTTCTGCTGGCGGTGTTGCTGCGCGGAGCGCGTTGTGGCAGTGCGCGGACTCCGCAGGGAAGCCGCAGTCAGTGCATCAGTTGGAAGCAAGAGGTCGCAGCTTCGCTCAAAGAAAACTGTGCCAGTTGTCACGGCGGTAGTACGCCCGCCGGTGGACTGGATACCGCTAGTTACCTCGCAGTCTTGGGTGGCGGTACCACACCCGTTCGTACCATCGCAGGAGACACTGGCTCGCCGCTACTCAAAGTGCTCGCAAAGGAGACGGCCTCTGCTGCCCATCAAGGAATCACGGATTCTGTCCGCGAGCAGCTTCGCACCTGGGTAGTCGACTGCAACGCATCGTACTTGCGCTCTGTGTATCACCAAGGTGGAATCCTCAATCCTGACGATCCGCAGCAGCAGTTTCACGGTGCGCTGCTCAAAGCCACTGGCTACAAGCTGTCGTCCTGCACCGGCTGCCATGGCGAAGATCTGGCGGGCGGGAAGTCCCAGGTCTCCTGTCTAACTTGTCATGCGCAGGGAGTGAACACTTGTGCGACCTGTCATGCGAGGCTCCCAGCCGCGCACCGGGCCCACACCCAAGGTACAACCCAAGGTCGGTCGTTTGCGTGTTCGGAGTGTCATCCACAGCCGCGCTCCGGGCTGGAGCCGGGTCACAGTGCAGAATTGGACGGCTCGGCTCGAACCGCACCGGTTCGCATCGAATTTGGCGTGCTTGCGAACATGACTCCGGCCCATGGCGTCCGCAGCGCACCGGCTTCCTTCGATGAAGCGAGCCGACAGTGCAGCAATGTGTACTGTCACGGTGCCGTCCTCGGTGATGCCACATCCCTCAATGTCACGCCAGCGTGGTCCGGCTCTGCGGACGAAGCAGCCTGCGGAACCTGTCACGGAGTGCCGCCAGGAAAGCATGACCCCAAGTTGACCCGCTGCGTTCTTTGTCACAATCGCACGGTGACGGACTCCCGAAAGATCGTGCTCGGCGGCCTGCACGTAAATGGAAAAAGTGAGCTTGGCGATGGCAGTGGCACCTGCTCTGCATGTCATGGCTACGTCGGGAGCAATCCGTTCCAGGATCTACTGGGACAGACAGATTCCAGCGGATTCGGAGTGGGTGCGCATCGGGCCCACGTCAATGCCACCCACAAACTCAGTGCCCCGATTCCCTGCGTTGAGTGTCATGGTAACGTTGCCATTACCACCGATGGATCGCGTCATGCTGTCACCGGATTGGGAGTGAATCTGTATCCAGCAGGAAGTGGTGCCAAGCTCAGCAAACTAGAAGGTGCCCAGCCCGTGTGGGATCGCGTAAGCGGTCGCTGCTCCGCAACCTACTGTCACGGCAGCGGTAGCAAGCTCCTGACGGATCTAAGCAGCGGAGTGAACCGCACCCCAGCGTGGACCGCAAGCAGTCAGGCCTCATGTGGATCGTGCCACGGCATTCCGCCCAAAGATGCCAATCACACCGCCACCATGCGACTGGCTGACTGCGCAACCTGTCACGCCAAGACGATTGATGGCAGCGGAACGATTCTGTTCACGGGGCCTGCGGGCAGCCAAACGACCACGCATCTAAATGGAGTCTCAGATGGAAACTAAACGCCATCCTAGACTCCTACGGAGCATCTTCGGTGGACTCCTACTCTGGGGCGCGGCGGCCCGAGCCGACTCTGTAGAGTTCAATGTATCGACGCTGCTAGCCGGGCGTGCCGATCCGCGTGATGGCGAGATCCATACGGTGGTTCCGGTCTATCAATCGCTCGGCGTTTTGGCGACCATCAAGCGCCCCTACTTCGACAGCATCAACATCGTGATGTCAGGTTGGGGCTCTGTTCAGCTCGACATTGGCCGCGATCAGTACTGGTCTGGAGACATCGATCTCGGATATATCGACGGAAGTTTCGCCAAAAAGCGCTTGATGTTCCGAATCGGCAGACAGTTTGTGGTAGGAGGTGCCGCTCGCAGCGCTCAGATCGATGGCGCGGTCAGCACCCTGCAATTGTACAAGGGACTGGGCATCACGGCTTATGGCGGTGTGCCAGTCACTCCTCGCTTTTCGGCCAGCCGTGGTGATCTAATCTTCGGTGGTCGCATGTTTTATCGTCACTCTGTCGACACCGAAATCGGACTCTCCTTCAACCAGATTATGGGCGAAGGCAGAGCCGCCCGGCAAGATTTGGCGGTCGATGCACGCTATGTTCCGCATCAGCAGGTGGCACTGACTGGATATACGCTGTATTCCTTTCCGGAGGCGCGGCTCGCTGAAGCGGACTTTGCGGTGACCTGGCTACCGAACCTGAAGTTTCAGATTGGCGCAGACTATCGGCGGACCGCGCCTGATCTATTCCTTCCGCTCAACTCGATCTTCTCGGTGTTTTCGCAAGAGACCCGTGATGAAGTAGGCGGCAACATCTTTTACAAACCCATTCGTAGGCTGCGGATCTACGGCGATCTCCGTGCAGTCATCAACATGGAGGGTGCCGGTGCGCGAGGTGGCATCAAAGCCACGGTGGCACTCGGCCAGCGCGAACATACCACTCTCAACGGCGAGCTACGGGTGCTCAAGTTGCCAAACAACGGCTATGTGCAGGCACGACTGTACAGCACCCATCGCATCAACCCGGCGTGGTTTGTGACACTCGGGGCCAACAGCTACTTTTTGGATCAACCCATCAACGGACAGGGGTACTCCTTTACGGGAACCGGTACGGTGGCTGGCGATCTCGGTCGCGGCTTTCGACTCGTCGCCACTGGTTTTGCCGATGTCACTCCTTTTGTGGAACGCCGGGTAGAGCTACTCGTGAAGCTCGCCTTCAACGCGACGCAGTTCTTTCGCGAGGTACATGAATGACCGCCACTGCCCTCCGCTGGCTAGTCCTTTGCAGCGTACTATTCACCGTCGCTTGTGCGACCTTCTGGGCCAAGATCGGCGGGGGCGACTCGATCAAGGCACCACACAGCGTGCACGCCCGCGCCAAGATCGACTGCCTGGTGTGTCACGAGTCTATCTATGATGCGACGAACCTCACAGGAGACTTCTTTCCAAAGGAACAGAAGTGTCTAGAGTGCCATGAGGACAACAAGAAGAGAGGCGAGTGTGGCTACTGTCACACCGACGTGAGCAAGCCGACATCGTATCGCCGTGAACCCTCTGTTCTGAAGCTGTCACACGCCAAGCACATTGAGCTTACCAAAGAGGACTGCTCGCGCTGTCACAAGACGCTTTCCGATCGCAACCAGCCGGCTGTGCCACCGACCATGGACTCCTGTCTGGGCTGTCATCCCCACAAACAACAGTACGATCAGGGGTCGTGTGCCACCTGTCACAAAGACCTGAAGCGCTATCCCCAGAAGCCGATCACGATGTTTTCGCATCAAGGCAATTTCGTGACCGGACATGCTCGGCCTGCGCGATCTTCGCCAGAAAGCTGTGCAACCTGCCACGAGCAGACATTCTGTGCCGACTGTCACGGCAAGACCGTTCTGGGTCCGATCGAGCTGAAGTTCCCCGAACGCGTGGACAGTGATCTGATTCACCGGGGCGATTTCTTGGGACGACACAGCATCGAATCACGCGCCGACCCGGCCTCTTGTCTGCGCTGCCACGGAACCAGTTTTTGTGAAAACTGCCACAAACAACAGGGGGTCAGCGGTCGCAGTGACAACCCCCGTGACCCACATCCACCGGGATTCACGATTCCAAACTCGCCACAGTTTCATGGACTTGCGGCGCGTCGGAATATCTCAAGCTGTGCTAGCTGTCATGATCAGGGGCCGCGCTCGAATTGTGTCAACTGTCACAAGGTCGGCGGCCTCGGGGGAAATCCGCATCCACCTGAATGGAGCGAACGCCACGACCGTCAAGAGATATTGAGAAACGGCATGTGTCGGTACTGCCACACTCCGTAATTCGAGACAGCGTGCGAACCACCCCTACCGGAATCCACACCCGACAAAAGACCCCAAGGAGACCTATCAATGCGCACCGGAATCATCATCGCCACTTTACTTGCCTTCACTGCTTCTGCCTCAGCAGATGAAAACGATCCCCGCGTCAAACGCGCCTGGAAAGCCAAGTGTGCGTCGTGCCATGGCGAAGATGGCAAGGGCGATACTGAGCAAGCGCGCAAGAAGTTCGGTGGTCCACTCCGCGACCTCACCGATGCCAAAGTACAGGAACGATTCAAAGATGCAGAGCTCAAGGAGCTGATCAACAAAGGCAAAACCGAGACCAAAGACGGCAAGGAAGTGAAGATGCCCGGCACCCCGGAGATCAGCGGTGAACAGCTCGATGGCTTGGTGCTGTTTGTCCGCAAGCTGGCCGTCAAAAAGTAATCGGAGGATCTATGCTAGCGCTTCTGTTTGGTCTGTCGATCCTGCTTGCGGCAGTGTTGGTGATTCGGCCTTCGCAGACCAGCAAGGCGCTGGCTTTCACCAGTCTGTTCGTGCTGCCACTCACCGTAAGCTACCTGGGCGTTGAAACGCACATCGAGAATTCCAAACAGACCACCTTCTGTACTTCCTGCCATGTCATGGGGAAGCACGGACGCAGCTTGCTCGTCGACGATACCACGATTTTGGCGGCCTCTCACTATCAAGGAGGACGGATTCCTCGCGATCGCGCCTGTTTCACTTGCCACACTACCTACACGATGTATGGCGATATGCAGGCCAAGCTGCGAGGTGTCAAGCACGTGCTCGTCAACTACTTTGGCAAGGTACCGGACACAATCAAACTCTACGAGCCGTACCACAATCGCGAGTGTCTGCACTGCCACGAAGGAGCGCGTAGATACTTAAAAGGTGAGACTCACACCGCCGAGCCTGGTCGCATGGAAAAGATGCGTTTGAATCAGCTCTCCTGTGTCAGCAAGGACTGTCACGACACGGTGCATGTCGCAAGCGAAGTGGACAGCTTGCCACTGTGGAAGCCGGAGGGAGTCAAGTGAACGCAGAGCAAAAGCGAATCCGCATCGCAGCGGTACTGGTCCTGGTCGGACTCCTGGTGGAAGGACTGACCCTTCACTGGTCCCATCCCACCGCGTTCTTTGTCTACGCGGGACTGGGTGGGCTGCTGCTCCTGTTCGGAGTCTTGCTGTTTCTGTCGACCTTGCTGGGTGGGGCAACATCACACCCTGCATCCCCGGACCCAGCAGCCACCACCAAACCGACCAGCAGCGACGACGAAAAGTCATCCACGTAGCATGATTGAACGATTGCCACGACGCCTCGACAAGCAGCTATCATAAACCATGGACCCGAGTCGCCAGCGCGCTCTGGAGGAGCAGCTCGCTTTGGAGTTTGTCGAAGCAGAGAGGCTCCGGGCCACGCTCATGGCGGTGGGTTTCACGCTCGGCTTCATCATCACTCGGTTCGTCTTCAGTTGGATCAGTGAACTGCCGCTTCAGGGGGAAAGCAGCTCCTTTCTTCGCATCAGCTCGGTGATAAGCCTCAGCACCGCTGTGGCCGCCTGCTACTGCTGGTTTTCACGACTATATGTCTCGCGCCACATCGCAACCAAACAACAGCTCCCTCGATTCTTTCTACTCACCAACTCCGCGATCGAGGTGAGCGGGATCTCTTTGGTACTGCTGCTGCTCGCTCGCACCGCCGGACCTGCGTTTGCAGTGAGTGCGCCACCGGTCTTGCTGTACTTGGTAGTGATCATGCTGTCGATCCTACGGCTTGATGCGCGAGTCTCTCTGTTCGTAGCGATCACTGCAGCGATCCAGTACATCGCGCTGGCCAAGCTGCTCCTTCCACAAGACGCGCACGGGATATCTGGGACGCTGTTCGAATCGCCGATACCGATCTATCTGCGTGGCGGAATCATCACCATCTGTGGTGCCGGGGCCGCAACCATCAGTCAAGACCTGCGACGTCGGCTCATCCGAGCAGCCGAGAGCGTCGTGGAGAGAGATCGAACCCTGGCGATGTTTGGTCAACACGTCTCTCCCAAAGTTGCAGAAAGACTGCTGCGCGAACAGGCGGGGCAAGTGACCGAGACTCGCCATGTCTGTGTGCTCTTTCTGGATATCCGCGACTTCACCCGGTTTGCCGAAACTCGCTCTCCGACCGAAGTGGTAAACTACCTAAACACTCTGTTCGGACCGCTGGTCGAGGTGGTCGATCGCCATGGCGGAATCATCAATAAGTTCCTTGGAGACGGCTTCTTGGCCATTTTCGGTGCGCCATTTTCCGATGGAAAACACTGCCTGTCAGCCGTCCGGGCAGCTTTAGACTTGGTACAAGAGGTCGATTCGCTCTGCTCGTCACAGAGAATTCCTCCGACTCGAATTGGAGTTGGTCTGCACGCCGGAGAGGTCGTCACCGGTAGTGTTGGCTCCCATCTGCGCCGCGAGTACACCGTGATTGGAGATGCCGTCAATCTGGCCTCGCGAATCGAGCAGCTCACCAAGATCCATGGTGCACAGGTGCTCGCAAGTGATGCCGTCATGACGCAGCTTCCCGAGGGAGAAGTGGCCGCCGAAAAGCTCCCACCGGTCCAAGTAAAGGGGCGCGAAGCCCCAGTTCAGATATTCAAGCTCGCCTAACTCCCCAGTCCCTCCAAACTGAGCGATAGTACGGATATGGCCACGCAAAAGCCGTCCGGACTCCTTGATTTCCGCCGTTCTTTCCCGTCTGTCTCGACCGCCCTGCCCTTTGTGCTGCTGCTGGCGGCGATGTCCTTCGGCTGCACGACACGGTCGGCGATGGATCGCCCCGTGATCACCGGCGCCGATGGATCAAGCCGCACGGAACAGTACCGATGGCGCAACGTCAAGGTCGGTGGCGGCGGCTATGTCACCGGCCTCGTCATCCATCCCAAAGTACCCGATCAGATCTATCTACGCACCGACGTCGGTGGCATCTACAAATGGGATGTTTCAAGGAACGCCTGGACTGCCCTCACGGACTCCTTTTCTCGTGAGGACTGGCATCTGTACGGCGTTGAGAGCTTGGCGCTGCATCCCAATGACCCGCAGACTCTGTACGCAGCGCTCGGGAAGTACCTCCCCAGACAGTGGTTGCGACAGCCCTCCGGACTGTACAAATCGGAAGATGGCGGCAGATCCTGGCGAGCACTCGGACTCCGCGTCGCGATGGGTGGCAATGAGAACTTTCGTTGGGCGGGCGAACGCCTGGCCATCGATCCCAATCATCCCCAGACCCTGATGTTTGGCTCGCGCAGCGAAGGACTTTGGCGCAGCAGCGACGGAGGAGAGCACTTTCAGAGGGTCGATTCCTTTCCCACGCTCGGTACTCCAGAGATTGGTCTAACGTTCGTCCTATTCGACGAGCGAAGCGGGATGATGGAGCGGGAGAGTCAGGTCATCTACGTAGGGGTGCAGGGCGAGGGAGTGTTCCGCAGCCGAGACGCCGGTCGGGTCTGGGAGCGCCTTCACCATGGCCCATTCCCCAAAAACCCGCAGCGGGCGGTCCTGGCCAGCGATGGCACTGTGTACGTTTCTGGATTTGGAGACAAAAAGACCCTCGGTGGAATCTTCAAGTTCGGCCAAGAGCGCTGGCAGAACATCACCCCAAAAGCCGCCGGTCGACCCTGGGACTACTGCGGCATCACAGTCGATCCGACCGATCCGCAGACCATCTTGGCCGCTCCCGCCAGCGACAACTTTCCAACGCCGATCTTTCGCAGCCAAGACGCTGGCAAGTCCTGGCATTCGCTCACGATTCAACGCTCCGCCGAGGTACCATGGTGGCCGCAGCGCTTCTTCACCGGACATACCTCCGCGCTAGTGATCGATCCCCACCATCCCAAACGAGTCTTCCTGACCGATTACTACGGAGTCTGGCAGACCGATCACATAGACCAGAATCCCTCGCAGTGGAGCACGCGACAAAAGGGCCATGAAGAGGTCGAGCCCTTTGTGTTACGCAGCCCACCTCAAGGTGCACCACTGCTGAGTGGCGTTGCGGATGTCGATGGATTCCGACACTCCGATCTCGACTCCTATCCAGAGCAGAGAATGATCGGCAAAGACGGACAGGACGGTGATGTAACCGGCCTCGATTTCTGCGAGTCCAACCCAAGCGTGGTCATCCGAGTCGGAAAGGAACGTGGCGGCCCGTTTCGCGGCGCATATTCAGAGGACAACGGTGCCAGTTTCACGCGATTTGCCACGCTACCTTTTGCTACTGCCCACAGCGGTCGGGTCGCGGTCTCTGCAACCGATTGCCAGCATGCGATCTGGGTTCCCGAAGGCGCGAGTGCTTATCTAACGCTCAACGGTGGACAGACTTGGCAGCCTAGTCTAGGAGCGCCACATCACATCATCTCTGATCGCTGGAACTACACCCAGCCTCTCGCCTCCGACCGGGTCAGCTCTGTCCTATTCTATCTGTTCCTGCGCGGCGCGTTTTACGGCAGCACTGATGGTGGACGAAGCTTTTCCCAGATTGCCAGCCTACCGGCACCTACCTTCGATCCGCGCAGCGGACTACCCGGGCCGTCGATCAAAGCAACCCCGGGCGTTCGGGGTCAGGTCTTTGTCTGTCTACAGGACAGCGGTTTGTTCCGTTCCGACGATGCTGGGCACTCCTTTTCCAGAGTGTCAGGAGTGGATCGGTGTCAGCTCTTTGCCCTAGGTAGACCCATGCCAGCAAGCTCTGTCCCGACTCTGTTTGTGTACGGTCTCGTGGACGGAATTGCGGGCATCTTCCGCAGCAGCGATCTGGGTCGAAGCTATCTGCGCATCGATTCCAAGAGCCAACCGATAGGTGACCAAGCGATGGTGATGGAAGGCGATCCACGCGTCTTTGGTCGCGTCTACATCGGAACCAATGGTCGCGGGACGTTTTATGGTGAGCCGATCTCACCCTGAACAACATTTCGAATCCTTCGGCGGCGGCGATTGTGATATCTTCGGAAGCTGCCGTGCCATCGAATGTGAGCCTATCTGCGGGTTCTGCCCCGCACTCAAGTCTCCGCGATTCCGCGCTGCTGGCGGCTGCGGGTTCCGGACTCCTCGCGAGTCAGTACATCGCTTCGCGAGAGATTGGCTCTACGTTTTTCGTGACGGAGCTATCGATCGTTGTCGCCACCGTCATCACCCTAATCGGACCGAGCCTAAGCTATGCGATTGGCGATCGGCTACGCGGTTCCAAGCGCTGGTTCCGCTTGTGGGCGCTCCTCGCACTCGTGTTCCATCTGGCGCTGCCTTGGGGAGTTCGGGCGCTCGTTGCAGCATGTGGTCCCGCCCATTCCATGGTAGCGGGCTGCCTAGTCGCTTTGGGAGTCGCACTGCTATGCGGATATTATGCAGTATTGCTACCACTTCATGCCAACGCCACATCGCTACCGCGTCTGTATGCCGCAGAACTAATAGGTGCGCTCCTCACCCTACTCCTGTTGACCGCCGCGCCATCGTATCACATCATCATTCTGGGATTCCTGCTGCTGCCAGTGCTCGTTGCTGGAATCGGATTTGGACGATGGATTGCGCTCTGTGTCTGGATCATCGCGGGCTCTGTCTGGATCGCATCGAGTCACCTAGATCGCTGGGCCAGCACAAGCTACTTCCAGCGCTACCACAGCATGACTGCCCCCAAAGTGCTCGAGAGCGTCTACTCACCCTATCAGCGAATTGATGTGGTGGAGGACTCTGGGGACACCGCGCTGTTTCTGGATGGAGTGCCATTCTATCGCTCCGGTGATTTGGACGCCTTCAACGTATTCTTGGCCGAACTACCGGGTGCACTCCGGCCAGGCCGTGGCAATGCTCTGGTGGTAGGGAGTGGCAGTTTCTCATCGGCCGCACGCCTTCATCGTTTGGGATACAGAGTGCAAGTCATCGAGTTAGACGGACTCGTGGCCGAGGTCGGATTCCGCCGGTTTCAGAGCGTTCACAAACTCACCGCCGGTCAAGTGTCTGTACGAATCGATGATGCACGTCGCGTGCTGGCCACGACAGATGAACGCTTCGATCTGATTGTGCTCGATGTCCCCGCTCCCTATCGCATTCAGACCGCACTCCTTCACGCGCCAGCGTTTTATCGACAGGTCGCCGCCCATCTTGCACTACACGGTGTCGCCGCAATCAGCCTGTGTGACGGACTGACAGAGCCGCTTGGGAAGCAAATCGCCGCCTCGGCGGTGCAGATTTTCGGCGAGGTGATGGTCGTAGAAAGTAACTCCGTTGGT
>CALLYL010000792.1 GCA_937859535.1 uncultured Myxococcales bacterium | reverse complement strand
CGTGGGCAACCTGGACGGCAAGCTCGACCCGGACGAGTCGATCACCTGCACCGCATCGCGAAATCGGCGCTGACCGGGCACCGGCAGCCAGGGCGGAAGAAACGACGTCCACAAAAGCTTGTCTACACGCTCGAAGGAATCCTTGAGTGCAACCAAGAGATCATCCAGTTCGCGAGGCGAGATCGCGCTACCAAACATGGCCCGCAAGAAGACCTGCGAAACCATGCGCCGCATTTCTTTGAACAGTAGAATGGAGCGTCGACCCTGGGCTACCTCGGCATGCAGTGCATCCAGCAACTCGCGGATGGAGTCTGCGACAATGGTAGACAGATCATCGAGTCGGCTGCGATGAAACTGGGGCTGCATGGCTCGCCGGTTCTTGCGCCAGAACTCGCCATCGGTGGTCCCGATTCCCTTGCCCACCAGCGCCTGAGCGGCCTGCCACAGACTCGACTCCTTGGTGTAAATCTGCGCCTTGTCGACCAAGATTTCCTGTACGTGATCGGGGTGCGTAAACAGGTAGCACTCACTGGGACCGATGCGCAGGCGCACGGCATCTCCGTGCTGGCGCCAGGCCTCTGTGAGTGTCCGCAGGGGGTCCGCAAAGAGCTGAGGAATCAGGCCAACCAGCGGCAGTCCAGCAGCAAGCGGCGGTTGCGATAGATGTAGCCGGGGACTCGTCTGACCAGCGGCTTGGTGTGTGCTCGTTTCAGGCATCGGTGAACCACTCCTTGGTGGTGTGAAATCATGGGAGATTACGTCACGAATACCAGAGCGCTTCCTACGTAAAGGCAGTACAGGTATTCGTAGAAACGATACGTTTGATGGTCAGCGGCCGCACGGCCCACTGCGGGAGGACAGAGCAGTCGTGCCGTTACGATGCATTCCAGCGCAGTAATGGCGAGAGCAACGACTCCACCTTGCAGGGTGTGCAAGGCGGTTCGCATATGCAGCACATAGGCCATCGGCAGCCAGCCAATCAGCCCGATGCTGACCAGGATTCTTGCCGGCCTCTCGCCCCATGCAATCGGCAGGGTCTTGCGCCCCATTACCCGATCACCGGCGATGTCGCGAAAGTCCTGGATCGGGCTCGTAATCGCCACGAACCCAGCGATGGTAAGCACCGCATGCCAAACGGCCGGAGTCAGGGGTGCCGCCATTTCCCACGCAGCACAGAGCATCGCCGTGGCTCCTACCGACATCGGCACGCAGTTCTTGAAGAACCAGTGCAAGTGCCCATAGAAGTTCAATAGGAGATAGGTGCCCGCCCAGAGTGCGGCCCAGCGCAGCACGCCGAGCTGCCAGCCCAGCCCGAGGAACAGCACCGTGACCACCGCCAGTCTCACCACGGCACCCATCGGTGAGACCATTCCTGCTGGTAGTGGTCGTTCCGGTTTATTGATGCGGTCCTCTTCGATGCCCGCGATCTGGTTTGCCAGCGTGTGCCCGTATAAGTACAGGCAGAAATAGCACATGCTTTGGAGCAGAATCCGGATGCTTGCTCCGAGGTCCACCGGCGCGTGCCGCAGGGCTACCGCAGTAAATGCCACGCCGGGAATGACCCCAGCCCAGATGTCGTTTTGCATGAAGCGCCAACCAAGATAGAGCTCTCGTGTTGGCAGGCGCAGTAGGCCATACAGCACTCGCGCTACTGCTGACATGGTGTCATTTGCTCGCATGGTCAGCTCCCATCGCCCGCATGATCTGAGCGCTGACCGATTCCACAAAGTGAAGAATTGACGTGGGCGAGGTGTCAGCCGCTGCGCACAATTCGACGATGCGGCTCTTGATTTCACAGAGCAGACCCCTCAGCTTCGCCAGCATCGCGTTGGCACCTAGATAGGCCATCGCGTTAGGTCGTCCGTGGGCAGCATCCTGTCCGATCGGCTTGCCCGCCAGCTCGGGCAGACCCTGCACATCCAAACAATCATCTGCGAGCTGGTACCAACGACCCAAGAGCTGTCCGACGACTGCCCAGTCCGCAGCGTGCACCGAGCCAGCGACGACCGCTCCTGCTTCGCAAGCAAGCTGGAACAGCGCCGCAGTCTTCATGTCTTGGTAGCGCTCGATGAGTTCTGGGGTCACAGACATAGCCCCCGCATCGAAGCTCTGTTCCATGCTCTGACCGCCGATAAGCCCCGCTGCCGAACCGGTTGCGCGTCCGAGCAAACGGACAACGCGTAGCGCTCTGTCCGCAAGCAGCGGTGGAACGTCAGCAAGACTCTCAAACGCGAGCGTGAGCAGCGCATCACCGGCCAGCACCGCCATCGGAATCCCAAACAGGACATGCACGGTCGGTTGTCCCCGGCGAGTGGCGGCATCATCGAAACAAGGAAGATCGTCATGGACGAGCGACGCTGTGTGGATGAGCTCCACTGCGCAACCAACGCTGAGCGCGAGATCGAACTCTCGTAGATCGGCACCGCAGGCCCCTGCGATCTGCAAGAGAAGTTGCGGACGGATCCGCTTCCCTCCTGAAAATACCGCATGACGCATCGCACGATGGAGGGGCTGCGGGTGGATCTCGGAGGATGGAACAATGCGTTGCAGTCGATCTTCGATGCACTGTTCAAGACAGACTGGGACTGAAGCCAGACGACGACGCGCCGGCGTAACGGAATCGGGAAGGACGAAAGGCTGCGGCATGTCTTCTCCTTGAACTGTGGCCGCCATCTTGCGGCAGGGTTTGAGTCTTAGACCCGCCACTTGGAGCCTTTGGGCAAACCAAACACTAGACAAAACAAGTGGGAGAGGGTGCGCAAGGGGGAGTGGTCTGGTCCTCGGGATCGGAAAGGACGATGTGCTGGCCCGGACAACTCGAACTCGGCCCAGCGCACAGAACAGTGGTTACGATTTGGGGGTTCCCCATACCGTCCCCCCTTTTACGCCCAGACGAGCTTTCTCGACAGGAAATTGGACCCGGACAGTCAACCCTCCAACATCTTCCTCCACAAACAAAAGGAGGGGGAAATCGTCAAGGTGCT
>CALLYL010000791.1 GCA_937859535.1 uncultured Myxococcales bacterium | reverse complement strand
ACCGGCTTGGACTCAGCGATGGGCTTGGACTCAGCGATGGGCTTGGACTCAGCGATGGGCTTGGACTCAGCGACCGGCTTGGACTCAGCGACCGGCTTGGACTCAGCGACCGGCTTGGATTCGGTGACAGACCCTGCCGCAGTAGAGCCAATCGCGGGAACCGTGGAGATCGCGACACTCTTTTCTGCTTCGACCGCCACTGGTGCTGCGACGGGAGCACTGATCGCGATCTTCTGACTGGGGGTCCGCTTGCTGTCTGCGCTGCTGGCCACAGAGAGCCAGTCATCTGCCGACAGCCAATCGTCCATGGTCATGTCGGCACCGGTCGACAATGCTGGTACCTTGACGGTGTCCCGGACGATCGGAGCTGCCGCATCGGGTTGGTGAGAGTCGACGGATGGCGTCGATTCAGCCGCTGCGGTTGGTTCGGTGATCGCTGGCACTTTGACGGTGTCGCGAACGTCCGTGGTTGCCTCGGCCACAGCAGGCACAACCTCGCCTGGAGTTGGTGCGGCCACTACTTCGCTCGCGGTGACCGCAACTTGGGTCGGTGCAACCCCAACTTGGGCCTGCGTAGATTCGACTTGGGCCTGCGTAGATTCGACTTGGGCCTGCGTAGATTCAACTTGGGCCTGCGTAGATTCAACTTGGGCCTGCGTAGATTCGACTTGGGCCTGCGTAGATTCGACTTGAGCCTGCGTAGATTCGACTTGGGCCTGCGTAAGTTGCACTGGTGGCTGGACGACCTCAACTGGAGGCGTAGAGACTGCAACTGGCGTCGCAATCTCAACCGGTGGCAACTTCGGCTGTGGGATGAGCCGCAGCGAGTCAAGGCTCCCGAAGCGAGGAATCGGATCGACGGTGATTGGCGCAGGCCAGCCTTTCCCTTCATGGGTTTGGTTGCTGCGCTTGATGAGTCGCGCAAACCGTCCTGCAACGCCGGTGCCGTAGACCACATCCAGGGCTTCTTGGTGGCGGAACTCGAAGACGATCCATGGCTCGATTCGCTGCTTGACGACGTGGGCCAGGGCATCCAGCTCGGCGACGTCCACCTCAATCGTCACCAGGACTTGCAGCACGCCACCGATCAGCAGTCGGGTCGGCACCGCTCGATACTGCTCAGCGACAGACTTGGTGAACACCTCCAGCACCTCCGGCAGTGGTCGTTCGCTGCCGTGGATGCCATGGGGTAGCGCTGGAAGTTGCGCCGCCCGCTTGAGGTACTGAATGAGGAGATCCTCATCAATCGCCTTCAGGTCGAGCAGGCTGGTGTCGAGACAGCCACCGTTGATGGCCTGCCGCTCGATGGCGTCGGTGATGCGCTGAGAAGAGACGCGACCGTCTTCAACCAGCAACGAGGAAAGTCGTTTGCTCATGGCTTCAGCACCGCGTAGGTTCCCGCCAGCCAGTCATGAAGGCCGCGCTTCTCTCGGTCGAAACCAATCCACAGCACACCGAGCGAAAACGGCAGCACTGCGATTCCGTATCCGAGTGTGCGCACAAAGGATCGAATCGCCGAGGGTCGATCGCCGTACACATCGACGACCATGATTCGGGTAAGTCGCTTGCCGGGAGTCTGACCCCACAGCATGTAAAACGTCCAAAAGTACAGGAAGGCGACCACCAAGCCGGCCCCAAGCAGGGCTTCATTGGTGATGCTCCCATCAAATAAGTTCGCCAGCAGAATGTCCGGGCTCAGCTCTGCAAGTCGCGGTACTGGCTGACGAAGCGCTACCCGCAGGCCCACAAAGGACAGCAGCAGCAGTGGAACAAGTAGAAAGAGATCCACCACCGTCGCCATCGCTCGACGGAAAAATCCGGCGGCGCGAAACGACGTCTTAGGGGTCGAGGCGGACTCTATAGAGGGCTCGAGCGCGGATGTGGCGACTAATGCCATGCGATTACTATATTTTCCGGGAAGCTGAATTACAATCGTTGCCTTTGCTTCGCGTGCTTGCCGAGCCTATTACTCTCGGCACAGTCGGCGCAGCGTGGCGAGTCGGACGGCGATGGTGTCTTCGTCGATTGTGGTTGCATAGGCAACGATCCTCGCTCCCACCGCTGGTCGACATGCAAATACCTGGGCGTAGATTTCATCAAGGAGTGCGGTTGGCATCTTGAATCTACAGACCCGCGCATAGTCGAAGACCCAGGCAAACCACTGGTCCTTCTTGGTCGCTCCGGCGAGTCGGAGGGCCCGGCGCAACGCTTCGACAATGATGAGATCCTCGGGGATATCGCCACCCTCAGCGCGAGAGCGCATTTCGGCAAGGCGCGGTCCCATCATCCGCTCGGCGTCCTCGATCCGACCCATCGCCAGCACCTTATCGGATAGGCCCCAGAAGAGTCGGTACGCCGAGCCTCGGTTGGCACCACCGGTCGTCTCGATCGCGTCTGGGTCATGCGAGACATGGGTCTGACCATCCGTGATGGGGGCCGCAGGATGATCGGGAATCGCACCACCCGGCAACGAGACACTGCTCGAAGCTGGCACCGGATTGCTGATCGTACTGCCGGGGCTGGGCAGCGCCATCGGCTGACCGACGGGCGGCAACGCCTGAGGCGGGTGAGAAACCTGCGCTACGACCGGTGGCTGCGGTGACGGTGCCGGCGGCGGCCCGACCGACACCGGTGAGACGTTTACATCACTGAAGCTCTGCGAAACGCTGACTGCCGTTCCACCAGACTTTTGGGTCCAGTCCGGCATGTGGGTGACGGTTGGGCGGTGCGGCGAAGGATCGTCCTCACGATCCAGCGTGAATTGCTGGGTACCGACGCCCAAGATGTCGCCCGCATTGAGGGTAACCACCGACGTAGCGTTGATACCGTTTACGCGCGATCCGTTGCGACTTCCAAGGTCTTCAAGGGTCACACTGGTCTGGCTCACCCGCAGGCGAGCATGGCGTCGCGACACCATGGGTTCATCAACTCGCAAATAGCACTCTGGGCCGCGACCAATGATGATCTCGCCCATGGGCAAGTTGATCTCCATGTTGCGCATGCGCAGCCTAAATCGGGCCATGGTCTTATTAAGTTACCGCTGATTGGCCCATCCTCACAAGGGGCCTGTGTCTCACGACTCAAGATGACGGCTGCCGGGCTCGGTTTTGGTGCGTAAGAAAGGTCCACGCAGCGTCTCGGCAAGACCCTTGGAAATAGAAACGACGTGCTTCTGGCTTGATCTCCGACGGGCATCCGTTGTACGAGAGGTTCGTTATGCAACAGCCGCATGACCCTTCCCAGTCACCTACATCCGAGCCATCCGTCGACTCTGCGCCACAATCGCCGACTCCAACGTGGAACGTCCAGATTGATCGCGCCGCAGTCCTCGCTGCTGAGCTAAACCTCAAGCCCCAGCAGGTCGCGCCCACGCTCGCCCTTCTAGACGAAGGTGCGACCCTGCCGTTTATCGCACGCTATCGAAAGGAAGTGACGGGCGGCCTTGGCGAGATCGAGATTTTGACGATCGCCGAGCGGGGCGCGTACCTGACGGAGCTTGTGACCCGCAAAGCAGCGGTGCTCACCGAGGTCCACAAACAGGGCAAGCTGACCGATCTGCTGAAACAGCGCATCTTGAAGACGCTGTCACGCACGGAGCTTGAAGACCTATACCTGCCGTTTAAGCCCAAGCGTCGCACTCGGGCGACGATTGCGCGGGAGCGTGGGCTGGAGCCGCTGGCTCAGCTCATTTGGTCGCAGCCGGATCGTGCACCGTCTCGCGACGAGTTGGCTGCCGCGTACATCAATGCCGAAAAGGGCCTGCCTGATGTCGAAACGGTGCTGGCCGGTGCTCGCGATATCGTTGCTGAGCAGATATCGGACGATGCCGGGGTGCGTGCGGCGTTGCGCGGGTTTGCCATTGAAACGGGTGGCCTCAAGTCGCGCCTCATCAAGCGCAAAGATGAGCCTGATGAAGCGCCTGAGCCTGGCAATGAGCGTGGACCGGGCGAGGTCAAGCCGCTTCCGAAGACGGATAAGAAGGATGATCCGGCGCTGAAGTTCTCCGACTACTTCGAGTACGAGGAGGGTGCCAAGACGATCCCATCGCACCGAATGCTGGCGCTCCGTCGCGGTGAAAAAGAAGGCGTGCTGCGGGTCACCCTGGAGCTGGACAACGACAAAGCTCGCGGTGTGATCACGCAACAAGTGGTGCGCAATCCGGCGAGTCCGTTGCAAGGTGAGCTGCGGTTGGCACTCGACGATGCGTGGGATCGACTGCTCAAGCCGGCCGTCGAAGTCGATGTCCGTTTGGCGTTGCGTGAACGAGCCGATGCCGAAGCGATTCGCGTCTTTGCGGAAAACCTACGACACCTGCTTTTGCAAGCGCCGCTCGGCGGCAAGCGAGTGCTGGCGCTCGATCCGGGCTATCGCACTGGCTGTAAGCTCGCGGTGGTTGATGGCAAAGGCGACTTGCTAGCCCACGACGTCATCTTTGCGACGATGAGCGAGTCGCGTCGAATCGAAGCGGCTCAGCGACTCGAAGACTTGATCCGTGAGCATCAGGTTGGAGCGATCGCCATTGGCAATGGCACAGCCAGTCGTGAGACCGAAGGCTTCGTCCGTAAGCTCGCCGCCGCAGGCAAGCTGCCGGGCGTCAAGATCATCGTCGTGAGTGAGGCTGGGGCTTCGGTTTATTCGACCTCGGACATTGGTCGCCAGGAGTTTCCCACCCATGACCCGACGGTGCGCAGCGCGGCCTCGATTGGTCGGCGGTTGCAAGACCCACTGGCTGAGCTTGTGAAGATCGAGCCGAAGTCGATTGGCGTCGGTCAGTACCAACACGATGTTCATCAGCCCACGCTCAAAAAGCAGCTCGATCAGGTCGTAGAGTCATGCGTGAACCAGGTTGGCGTGGATGTAAACACCGCGTCACCGAAGTTGCTCCAGTACGTTGCCGGCGTGGGGGAAACCCTGGCCCAGAACATCGCGACCTATCGCAGCCAACACGGTCCGTTTGCATCGCGGCGTCAGCTTCTTGATGTTCCACGGATGGGTCCGAAGGCGTTTGAGCAGTCGGCAGGCTTCCTGCGGATTCGCGAAAATCCCGAAAGTCCGTTGGATTCATCGGCGGTTCACCCAGAGAGCTACGACGTCGTCGAACGGATGGCCAAGGATCTGGGCGTTTCGGTGCGTGAGCTGGTCGGTAATGCTGAGCTGATCAAAAACGTTCAGATTGGTCGTTATATCGATGAGCGACGCGGTGAGCCGACGCTGCGCGACATCTTAAGCGAGCTTGAGAAACCAGGTCGCGATCCTCGTCAGGAGTTCGAGGAGGTCGGGTTCAACCCTGACGTGACCGAGGTTTCACATCTAAAAGAGGGCATGATCCTCAATGGCGTCGTAACCAACGTGACCAATTTTGGCGCGTTCGTCGACGTCGGCGTTCATCAAGACGGTCTGGTCCACATCTCTGAGTTGTCGCACCGCTTCATCAAAGATCCGGCCGAGGCCGTGAAGGTGGGCGATCGCGTCAAGGTGAAGGTGATCAAGGTCGAGCTTGATCGGATGAGAGTGGGGCTCTCGGTCAAGGGAGCGACCGAGCCACCGAAGGCCGAGCCGGGCGAAGCGCGTCGTGGTCCACGTCCGATGGAGGGGGCCGGGCAGCGTCCAACCCAGCCCGAGCGCCGTCGAGAAGAGGGTGGGGAGCGTCGCCGTGATGACGGTGGTGAACGTCGTCGACCCGACAATCGTCCTTCGCCCCCTGCTCAAACGGGGCATGCTCGTCCCGCCCCCGAGTCACGGCCATCTCATCCTCGCGAGGAATCGGAGCGTCCGCGCCCGCCGGCACGTGAGCAAAAGCCCTCGAATGCGGTGCCCAAGAACTCGCCGTTTAACACCATTCGTGGGCTCAACCTGGTCCTGAAGAAGTAGCCTCTGGCGGCGAGCAGCCGCAACGGGACTAGGTTCATCGCCAGCGCGATCAAGTCCTCGATCACCAGCTGTGGAATCGTCGCCGACAGAACCTTGGTCAGCCCTTGGGGGCCAATTTTGCCGCCTCGGGTCGTGTAGGTCAGCGGCACTTCGCCGTGGTGCGGGATGATGCTGAGCAGCGAGCTTCCGCTGCGATCGGGCGAAGCCGATGGCTTCCCGAGCGGTGCGCGGTCTGTGGCATGAAGGATGGAGTCGAGCATGCCGACCCAGCCCGCTAGCGTGGTGAATCCTCCGCTCTGACTGGTTTGCTCCTCCTGGCTCTGTGCGATGCCACTGCGCTGCGCCAAGGTCTCCACCGCTGGCAGATTGGCCTGCCGCTGCAGCTTTTGAATGAGCAGGTTCTTGTCGTTTCCTGCCGCCGTCCATGTCCGGCCACCGACTGGTGCACTGATGACGTACAGGTTCAGTGGTCCTTTTTTCGGTACCTTGCCGGACTTGTCGAGCGAACTGCTCACTCCCGACAAATCCATCGACAAAAACATGCCAGTAGCTTGTGGTCCAAGCTGTTTGGCCACGGACTCTGCGCGGAGGGTGGGGATGGCGGTCTTGATGCCCATCGTCTTCCACTTCTTACGCACATACGCGGCCAGCCCGGGACGATTCCACGTCTGTAGTAGTGCGCGCAGGAAGGCTGCGGATTCATCCGGTTTGCCATCGCTGCGCTCAGAGGTCGACAAGTAGTAGTGGTTGCCCAGCATCATCGCTACCGGATCGCCGCCGTTGGCTGGCTTATCGGTGGTTCCTTCGCCGAGTACGGTCGTCATCACGCCATCCCACTTCGGCACTTTCTGGAAGAGATCCCGTACTGCTTGTCGATCGGCTTCAGGTAGGCCGTCGTGAGCCAGGAACGCGTCCACAAGCGGTAACATCGCCGACAGCACCTGATAGCCCAGCTTCGGATCGGTGACGTGATACGAGGCAGAAACCACCTCTTTGGGGAGTGCAAAAAAGGCTGGAGGCGGACCGTTCACTTTGCGCGCCGCAGCCTCTGCATCGGCCCGGCCCCAGGCAGACTGCGTGCCGGTCATTTTGTAGCCGAAGGAAATCTGCACTTGTTCTGGACGCAGCGTCAGATCCAACGAAACCAAAGACAGCTCCTTGCTCGCGAGCGAAACCTCCCCGAGCAGCGCTTTGATTACGTCCGTGGCCGCCCGATCAAACTGTGGATCACCGATTGACAGTCGCTGCGGCAGCATCAACAGGCCGGCATCGAGTAGCTGCTGCCACTGGGTTGCATACACCGATAGCAGCGACGACACGGACAGCTCGGCGTACAGATCCTTGCCTTGTGCACCCGGCACACTGAGCTTGCTAAGCGGCGTGGTGAGCAGATCGCGATCGCGCTCACTCATCGCACAGGTCATTCGTCCGGCCCCGCTGTTCCCCGATAGCAGGCAGAGCAGACGGTCACCTTTGCCAAACGGTAGCTGCATCTGGGTCTGTCCACCTCGGTTTTCGCCGAGCAGTCCTTGAGCC
>CALLYL010000790.1 GCA_937859535.1 uncultured Myxococcales bacterium | reverse complement strand
CGCGACAGCCCGCCCGCGATGCGACGCCACAAAATCCACCACTCAAGGCGGCAGGTATCGTCCTTTTCGTGGACGAGCCCAGCGTTAAAGACCCGCCAAGCCTCTTTGACCCGCCAGTCATCGAGTGCATAGCCAAAGCCGGGACGAAGACTAAAACCGGCCAGGTTGAGCCAGCGCGCCTCATGAGCCGCACTGCGACCGCGTCGTTCCCGCTGCTGCTTGAGTTCTTCCCAGACCGCCCGCAGCGTAGCCGTGGACCAGCCATCCCGTGGCCCAAGCACTTGCACGAGCGCCTTGGGCAGACCAGCGGCGGCGGTGTTGCCCACGAAGACCCCCCGAATCAGCTCGGCAGCGGCGGCAATCAGGCCTGCTTGCTCGGCGGGGACTGCGTCGACCTCTTCGTCGCCATCCTGACGCTGTGCGGCGGCGGGCTGACTGCCTTCGCTCTGACGCAGATCAAACTGCAATCGCCACTTGAGCGGCACCTCCCCGTCCGGTTCCTTGTCGGTGGCCACCGCCCACAGCTCGAGCGTGCCAATCTCGGAGAGCCGCGACTTGAGCTGCACCGTCACGGGCCGCTGCTGCGACGACTTGGGATGGCGGAGCACCGTATATAAAGGCGGCAGCTCCAGCAGCTCGCTCGGCTCGATGCGCAGGACGTCGCCGGGCTGGTCCCCTTCGCGCAGCACGCTCGAAAACAGCCGAAACCGCACGGGCCGGTTGAGCTTTAGCTCCATCGGCGGCGGTGGCAGCGTAAGCTCGCTTCCTTCTTCCATGCCTCGCGGCAGCAGACAGACCTGACGTGGGACTCGCTGATCGTGGGTCTCGACCTCGATGTAGTAGGCCCGCGCTGCCCCACCCGAGATTCGCAGACCTTCGCCTCGACGCGACAAGGAGTAGTAGGCGGCACCCCGCGCCACCGCCAGATCCGGCGCATCGTTGGTCAGAAGCCGTGGCCGCTGACCGGTCATCTCTTGCAGGACATCGAGGATGCGCTCGCGAATCTTGGGCGCACACAAGACACCACCGTTATAGAGCACCACGGTGGGCGTGGCCTTGTGCTGACGCAAAAAGGCCGCGATGTAGCGGGTCACCGCAGCATCGGCGGCATATGGCAGGCCAAACTCCTGCAAACCGGACCGGGTGCGCGAAGGCTCGGCAGCAGCAGGCACTCGCGGAAAAAAACCATCGAGGATGGCGCTCTCGACGTCGGCCCGCAACAGCTCGCTGTGTAGGCCGCCCCCGATCAAGCGACTGCCGCGACCGGCCACGTGGATGCTCCACTGGTCCGGTGGATCTTCACCGAGCAGCTTCTCTTTGGCGACACGACAAGCTTGCGACAGACCGGCGAAGGCATGCGAGGCCAGCCGTCCGCCACCAACCTGCTGCTCGACTCGACGGGCCAGCAGCAGATCCATGTTGTCGCCGCCCAAAAGCAGGTGCTCGCCGACTGCGGTACGGGTGAAGCCGATTCGCTTGCCGCCCCGCGCCGCCGACTTCTGCACCGAGATGAGCGTGAAGTCGGTCGTTCCGCCACCGATGTCGCACACGAAGATCTGGTCGCCTGCTTCGACTTCCTCGGTGAGTCGGGCATGCTGCGACAGCCAGTGATAAAACGCCGCCTGCGGTTCTTCGAGCAGCACAAGGGCTGTGAGCGGCATCTGGGCTCGCCGGGCCGCTTCCACGGTCAGCTCGCGGGCCACCTCATCAAACGAGGCCGGAACGGTCAGCGTCAGCTCGATATCGGCCATCGTCGTGCCACGCTCGTGACAAAACGCCGACAGCATATGCAAAAGGTACCGAGCCGAGACATCGACAGGGGACAGACGCGGTACATCGGTCGCACCACCCCACGGCAGGATCGGTTGCAGCCGGTCCACCTTGGGATGACACAGCCAGCTCTTGGCGGACAGCACCGCTCGGCCCGGAACAAGTAGTGCCTGGGCTCGGGCGAGCTCTCCGACGACATAATCCGGGGCGGGTTGGGAAACCGGTGTCCACGGTAGCCGCGTCGAGTCCTTGGGAAGCTCGTGTTCCCCCAGGTGGTGATGCACGGATGGCAAGGTCGGACGCGCCGTGACATCCGCCGGCCCGACAAGCTGCGGGATCGCAAAGTCCCGGACCCGTCGTGGCTGCTCCTGCGTATCAATGAACGCCAGCGCGGAGTTGGTGGTCCCCAGGTCGAGTCCAACCAGATAACGAGCGCTCACTGCTTAGCTCCCGTTGCCAAGCTCAAGCTCGGGGCCTTCGGGCTGCCCAATCGACGAGTCATCACCCACAGCAGCGGATCGCTCGCGAATGTTGTATTCGAGCTTCCAGCGCCGCTGACCGTCCCGAGAGACGCACCACAGCTCGAGCACGCCGACCTCGCTGACGTGGCTGGTCAAGCGCACCGGGATCTGGCTGCCAGGGGTTGCACCTTCGCCCGCTGCCAAGACCGTTTCGACGGAGGCCAGCTCTTCGATGCCGTGATCGCGGTCCACCTCTTCGATGAACTCACCGACCTGGTCACCCCGACGAGTAGACGAAGACAAGAAGCGGAATTCGACGGGCTGCCCAACGAACAGCCCAAACTCACGACCGGGCACTTCAGCGCTGGTGCCCTCTTCCATACCGCGTGGCGCAACGCACAGCGCATGCAGAACCGGATCCATCCCGGGCACCGCCGGCATCGCTGCCTCGACGCCGATGTAATAAGAACGGGCGGTGCCGCCACGAATCCGTAGTCCGTGGCCGCGACGAACCAGACCGTAATAGGCCGCGCCGAGCGCCACCGAGTGATCATAGTCAGCACCGGTCAGCGCCCGCACCGGCTGGCCCGCCCAAGAAGACAGCACTTGCTCGATTCGTCGACGCAGCGGGGTGCCCTTCATGACGCCGCCATTGAAGAGCAGCGCCGTCGGCAATCGGTGATCTCCAAGAAACTTCGCCAGATGCCGGGTGACCGCCGGATCGGACGCAAATGGTAGGCCAATCTCTTGCAGACCCATGCGTCGCGCCGCCATCGGACGCGCTGCGGACTCGACCTGCGGAAAGAAGCCATCGAGCAGAAATTTTTCGACGTCGCCTCGGGTGAGCTGGGTCTTGACCGATCCGCCAATCACCTTCGAGCCACGTCCAAGAACCACCACCGACGCAACTTCCTTGCTTCGGTCGGCAGAAAGCAGCTCTTCCTTGGCGAAGCGACAACTGTGCAGGAGCTGCCGCCGCTGCCAGGACTCCAGCTTGTGGCCTTCGCGTTCGAGGCGTTTGCCGACGCTCATCGCCAGCATGAGGTCCATGTTGTCGCCGCCAAGGAGGATGTGATCGCCGACCGCGATGCGTTCGACGGTCAGGTTGCCGCCCTGGTCCGCGACCGACATCAGCGAAAAGTCGGTGGTACCACCACCCACATCGCACACCAGCACCACATCGCCCACATGCAGCAGATCGCGCCAACTTCGCGGATGGCGGCCGAGCCAAGCATAAAACGCCGCTTGCGGTTCTTCGAGCAACGTCACTTTCGCAAGACCCGCCGAGTGCGCCGCTCGTACCGTCAATTCGCGAGCGACCTGATCGAACGAAGCCGGGACCGTGATCAGTACCTCTTGCTCGCTCAGTGGAAAGCCGGGCATGCGGTGATCCCAGGCGTCCTTGAGGTGCTCGAGATATCGCGCCGACGCATCGACAGGGCTGACCTTGGGCACGACATCCGGCCCATCGGCAGGCGCGGCATACGGCAAGATCGGCGCGGTGCGATCGACACCATCGTAGGCCAGCCACGACTTGGCCGAGGACACCAGGCGCATCGGCACGTTGCCACCATGCTGCCGCGCCAGCTCTCCAACCACCCAGTTGCGGTCCTGGCCCGAGGTCCAAGGCAGCTCGAGCGCTCGCGCCGGAAAATCGGTCGCTGCCGCAAGATAAAGAAACGAGGGCAGCAGGGGGCGCTGTTCCACCTGTCCAGGCAACACCACCTGGGGAACCTCAAACAGGATTGGGACAGGTGGTGGACCCTCCTCGCTAAGCAGCGAGGTATCAAGGTAGGCCATCACCGAGTGGGTGGTGCCAAGGTCAATGCCGACGAGGTAACGGCTGGTGGTGCTCATCCTGCGATCTCTACTTCAGCCGGGCAAATCACCGTGGGGTCGTGACCTGCCGGAATGTCCGCGAGGTTGCTCTTCGTAGTCCGCCAACCATGATGACGCAGCGAGCCCTCAAACGGTGGCCGGCCGGTCACGTGACCAATCAGACGAACCTGCGATGGATCATGGCCCGCAGCGATCTTGACCAGGGCTTCATCGGGCTCGGGACGAATCGGCACGATCTGAAGGTGCTCCGAAAGGCCTTTGCGACAGCCACGGTGGATGTCACGAACCGCTGCGCCGATCTGGGCATCGCTGTAGCCATCGATGTCTTCGAGCAAAAAGTCGATCAGGCGACCCTCGCGCTGAAGCACCGATAGAAGCTGCACCGCACCGCGCTGACGAAGGGCATCGCGCTCGGCCCCGCTCGGCGGCTCGACCACCGCAGGCTTCACTTCAACCGGCTTGACCTCGATCGGCTTGACCTCGACCGGAACCGACTTCGCTTCGGCCTTGGTGGACGATGTTTCGGAAGCCACTGGTTCGGCAGGCTTCGGTGTTCCATCAGGAAGTCGCTTGAGTTCCGGCGGCAGCAGCTTGGCCGCATCGTCGGGCAATCGAAACCGCAGCAGCACCGCAAAGAAGCAGCGCAGAGCAAGCAAAAATCGACTCATTAGCCTCAGCTTGTAGTGCTCGCTCTCCGTCGTGTCAAGGCCTCATCCCCGTTCGCAAGGTCGGAAGGTCGTACCCCGCAGTCGGCTTGACCAAACCGTAGTGAGGGGGATAAAAAGGCCGCAGTCCTTTCATGGGGAATCCACGTTCCATGACACAGCTCGCTCTGCCTCCCGGTGCGCTGGTCGCTGAAAAAGCGCCTCCGCCGTTTTCACTTCTCGATTACGAGGGGAATCTTCGACCCGATGTAGACCCGAGCTTGGTGCCCGATATTCCTGACGCGGACTGCCTGCGTCTATATCGGGAGTTCATCAAGCTACGGCTCATCGATGATCGCTACCTGAAGCTCCAAAGGCAGGGCCGACTCGGCTTTTATATGCAGTCGACTGGCGAGGAAGCTACCCAGCTTGGAGTCGCGTACGCGCTGAAGCAAAGCGACTGGATTTATCCGTCCTATCGCGAGCCCGGCATCGCCTTCTTCCGAGGCTATTCGATCAGCGACTTTACCAACCAGCTCTTTGGCAATGCGGAAGACCCGATCAAGGGCCGGCAGATGCCGGTTCACCACAGCTTCCGCGCCGGGAACTTTGTGTCGATCTCGTCGCCAGTGGGCACGCAGATCCCGCAGGCCGTTGGCACCGCTCGCGCCGCACAGATCCTCAAGCACGACACGGTGGTGTCGGTGTTCTTTGGGGAAGGCACGACCTCGCCAGGAGACTTCCACGTCGGCATGAACTTCGCCGGCGTATGGAAAGCGCCGGTGATCTTCGTGTGTCGCAACAACGGCTGGGCGATCTCGACGCCGCTGTCGGCGCAGACCGCGTCCCCGAGCATCGCCCACAAGGCGCTCGGCTACGGCTTCCCAGGGCTACTCGTCGATGGAAATGACATTCTGGCGATGATCTCGGCGACGCGGATTGCCGCCGCTCGGGCTCGGGCTGGTGAAGGTCCGACGCTGATCGAAGCCTTGACGTATCGCCGAGCCGCGCACTCTTCATCCGATGATCCGTCGGTGTACCGCAAAGGAAAAGACGACGAAGTGCGCGAGTGGGAACGCCGTGATCCGGTGGCCCGATTCAGCCGCTACCTCGAGCGCAAAGGCATCCTGACCCCAGCCATTGACGCCCAGTACCGCGACGAGATCACCCAAGAAATCACCGCTGCGCTGCAGCACGTCGAGACGGTCGGCGTGCCACCCCTGATGTCGCTGATCGAGGACGTGTACGCCCAGCCGACGGCCAACTTGCGCGAACAGCTCGCTGAGCTGCTCACCCTGCCCCGTCAAAAGCTAGGACACGGTTAGGCCGCCGCACTCTGAGGAGCTTTGTTCGACATGCCCGTATACAACATCATCCAAGCGGTCAACGACGCCCTGCGCATTGAGATGCGCAAGAACTCAAACATCGTGATCCTGGGCGAGGACGTCGGAAACTTCGGCGGCGTCTTCCGTGCCACCTCCGGCCTTCAGGAAGAGTTCGGCAAGGATCGGGTCATGGACACCCCGCTTGCCGAGGCTGGCATCATCGGCTCGGCGATCGGCATGGCACTGTACGGCCTCCGACCCGTCGCTGAGATCCAGTTTTCCGACTTCATCTTCCCGGCCTTTGACCAGATCGTCAACGAGCTGGCCAAGTTCCGGTATCGCTCGGGCGGCGAGTATCCAGCGCCGATGGTCATCCGTACCCCCTACGGCGGCGGCATCCGGGGCGGTCATTATCACTCGCAGTCTCCTGAGGCGTACTTCGCTCACACACCGGGTCTGAAGGTCGTGATTCCATCGAATCCCTACGACGCCAAAGGCCTGTTGCTGTCGGCGATGCGAGAGGAAGACCCGATCCTGTTTATGGAGCCGAAGCGGGTCTACCGCGCCTCTCGTGGCGAAGTTCCCGAGGGTGAGTACACCATCCCGATCGGCCAAGCCAAGATCGTGCGTCCCGGTAAGGGCGTGACCGTGCTGTGCTACGGGGCAATGGTTCATTCCGTTGTCGAGGCCGTCGAAAAACAGGGGGCAGCCGAGTTCGACCCCGAGGTCATCGACCTGCGAACCCTGGTGCCGCTCGACACCGAAACGGTCCTCGAATCGGTGCGCAAAACGGGTCGCGTCGTCATCGTCTACGAAGCGCCCAAGACGTGTGGGTACGGAGCAGAACTTTCGGCCATCATCGCCGAAAAGGCGCTGCTCCATCTCGAAGCACCGATCGCTCGCGTCGCGGGACTCGACACGCCGTTCCCGTACACACTCGAACTTGAGTATTTGCCGTCGCCAGAGCGCATTGCCAAGGCAATCGCCGAAACCGCGAGGTATTAAGCCATGGCCCTCGAGTTCAGACTCCCCGACATTGGCGAAGGCGTCGTCGAAGGCGAAATCGTCCGTTGGCTGGTGCAAGAAGGCGACACCCTTCGCGAAGACCAGCCGATGGTCGAGGTCATGACCGATAAAGCGACCGTCGAGATCCCGACGCCCCGTGCCGGAAAGGTGGCCAAGCTCATGGTCGCCGCAGGCAAGCTGTGCGCAGTGGGTCAGGTCATGATCGTCATCGACACCGATGTCGTCGGGTCGCACAGGTCGAAGCCGCCGTAGAGCACCTTCATGTCGTCGAGCGTGGCGATGGAGACGCCGGAGTTGCCGACCTTGCCGTAGATGTCCGGCCGCTCCGCCGGGTCGAAGCC
>CALLYL010000789.1 GCA_937859535.1 uncultured Myxococcales bacterium | reverse complement strand
GTCCGCGAGTTCCTGCTCCGCTTCCCCGCCCCCGGCCTGTAGCCCCACCAAAGCCCCAAGGCCCCACCCATGAGACGCGATGTGCAAAGAGCGGCGCTCGGGCTGCTCCTGTTCGGCAGTCTGCATGCTGCCCCAAGCTACGGTGATTCCCCGCCTGCGCCCCGTGCACAAGCCGAGCAGTCCAGCTTGGTGCTGACCGATGCTGCCCTGACGCAGTGGAAAGCACGGCTCGCATCTGCCCAGGCGAGCGAACGGCTGCTCGCGGCCAAGACCATTGCCAACGCGGAGACCGGCGAAGGGGATGGGGAGGCTCGCTATGCCTCTTGGCTGCGCCAAGACCTGGTCAGTGCCACCCCGCTTTTGCAGCGGCTGATCCACGCCATCTGGGGCCAGTATCCCAATCCCGAATACCCGCGTGGCCCGGGCAAAGATCCGCCGATGTGGCTGGTCCGCCCCGAGCCGCCGATTCCGCCGAAGACGCCCAAGAACCAGCGGCCTAGGCCCCACGATCCCGAGACGGTCGATTGGCTCACGGCGCTCGCCGAGCTGGACGTAAAGGCCGAGCCGCTGCTGGCCAGCGCGCCCATCGACGAAGTGGTCAAGGCCCGGGCCGAGCTGCTGCTGAAAGTGGCGCTTTTGCGAACGCTGTCCCAAGCCGGTCAGCGCGGCTCGCGAGAGGCAGTCTATCCGGTGTTCGAGCAGGCGTTTGTCCGCGATGGCCTCTTGCGTGACGAGTGTGGACGGATGGTGCGGGCGATGGGCAGCCCGGCGATTCCCGGCCTGATTCGCATCTACAACAACCGCAGCAAGGGCAATTACAAGATGCGGCGCTATGCGTCGTATCAGCTCGATCGCATGGACCGGCTGCGACCGTCGAAGGCGATTGCGGCGGCCTCGGATGACCTGGTGCGGGCCGACATCATCCATGCCTACGGCGAGGTGCTGGCGATTGACGCGGTCGAGGCGGTGTTAGAGCAGGTCGAGGCGCGGTCGCGACGAGTGCGTCGGGAAGCCCGCTGGGCCTGGCTGCGCTATGTCGACGGTCCGCCACCGCCACCACCGCCCAAGCGCAAGCGCAAGCTGCCCGGTGGCAAGGAAGAGGCCGAGGAAAAAGAGGACTACCTGACCTATCGCGAGCTGGCGACGCTGGCTCTTAGGCGGGCGCACAAAAGCCTGTTTGGGCAAGAGCCCTCGGACAAGCTCACTGCACGACAGCTTACCGACGAACTGTTTGCTTTTTATGACAAGCAGGAAGAGGAGCTGTTCGCCAAGCTGTTCTCAAGCGGTGAAGCGCACCTCAACGCGGGTCAGCCGAAGCTGGCGGTCGAGGAGTTCGGCTGGATCTTGGCCAACCAGCCCGATCATCCACGTCGCGCCGAAATGGCGGCGGCGTTCCGACGCTACGGAGAGCAGGTTGCCGACCAAGCAGAGCGTAGCAACGACGACTCTCTGCGCAGTCAGGCCGTGGGCTGGCTGCGACACTCGGTGCTGCTCGCGAGTACCCAGCCGGACGTGGCCAAGCTGCGGGCGCAGATTCATCTGCTCGATGGCAAGCTCTCGCTGACCCACGGCGGAGATGGCAAGAGCGACTTTACGGCGGCGATGGCGGCCGATCCCAACCAGGGAGAGGCCCGGCTGTACCTAAACCGGATGGCGTCCAAGCCGCAGCGGCGGATTAGCTGGCTACGCTGGCTGTGTCTGGGGCTGCTCGCCGGAGGGCTGATCCTGCTCGGGCTATGGCGTCGGCAGACCGTCTCGCTGAAATAGAAGCTGGGCGCGTTGACCGCCTCGTTTGACTTCCCTACTATCCGATGGTTCTCGGCTCCCCTGCGGAGCCCCAAACCCTTTCGGAGGTCGGACGATGAAGAAGGTATTTGCGATCGCGATGCTCGGTCTGCTCGTCAGCGTGTCGGCATGTGGCCCGAAGGCCCAGAACGGCGGAACCACCGTCGCTCCGCCTACGGGTAGTGATCCAGCCGCTGGCACGGGTGGTGCGGCTCCTGCGGGTAGTGCTCCGACCGGTGCGGCCCCCAACATGAACGCAAATCCGGGCGCTGCCCCAGCCGCTCCGTAGTTCGGTCTTCCTCCAAACCGAACGACTACAACCCTTGTAGTACGGTTTGGTCTCTCCAAACCGAACGACTACCTCCATCGCAAGGGGGTCAGTCTCTCCAAACCGAACGACTACCTCCATCGCAAGTGGGTCGGCTTCTCCAAACCGATTGCATACATCCCTCGGCGTACGGGTCGTTCCATCCAAACCGATGGCCTACACCCCTCGGCATATGGTTCGTCCGGTTTGGCGGCCTCGATACGAACGTAGGCTCTCGTATCGGTTTGGTTTGGAGGGCTGCGGAACCGAGTCAGTCGTCCACTCCACCCATGGACATCACCTCGGCCCCCACCGTCATCAGCAGGCGCGGATCGGCAAATAGGTTGAGCGAGGGTGCCAGCAGCTTGGCGTAGCGATCGAAGTACAGGAGTTGCCGGGTGATGAGCACAAATTCGCTCGGCATGTGGGCACCGTGCTGCTCGGCGACCTTGATCAGGTTGGTAATGACCTCGCTGTAGTCGATGCCACTGAGTGAGCCGCGCATAAACGGCTCGAACGCGAGCTTCAAGTCTTGGGCAAATGCCGCCCATTCCTCGTCATCGACCTTACGGGCCACTGCGCCCATGGCCGCCATGGTCTTCGCAAGCTGAGCAAAGTCTTGGGTGGCAAAGCCGAGCAGGTAGCTCGCGATCTGCTTGCGGCGGTTGAGGTCGAGCCGACCAATGATGCCAAAGTCGAGGAAGCCGAGGCGCCCGTCCCGAAGCACCATCAGGTTGCCCGCATGGACGTCGCCGTGGAAAAAGCCATAGCGGAGCATGCACGAAAACCAGGCGTGCATGCCCTCGATGAGCCGCGACTCGGTCTGCTCACGCGTGATGCCAAGCCGCGCAAGCCCGTCGAGGTCATCGACGCGCACGCCGTGGAGCCGCTCCATGGTCAGGACATCGCGCTGGCACAGTCGCCGATAGGGACGCGGGGCCAGGACATCAGCGCGGCCAAGCTCGGTCATGATCTGGTTGAACTCTTCCATCCGCGACGCCTCGCCGAGGAAGTCCAGCTCCTCTGCGATGTTGCGCTGAAACTGGGAGACGACGGCCTGCGGATTGGCGGCACGCACGCCCGGAAGCAGCGCCAGCACATCGGCACAGAAGGCGAGCATCGAGACATCGGCGGAGACCAGCTCGGGCAGGTGCTGGCGCTGGACCTTCACCACCATGTCCAGAGTCTGACCGTTTTCGACCAAGGTGACGGCGTAGACCTGGGCAATGGATGCAGAGGCGAGCGGCGTGGTGTCGATGGTGGTAAACACCTGCTCCGGAGGCCGTCCGAGCGCCTGGGTGAGCGTCTCGCGGACAATGTCCCATGGCTCGGGAGGTACTCGGTCGAGGCACTTCTGAAACTCGCGGACGTAGCGCTCTGGAAACAGGCCGTTCGAGCTGGCGATGAGCTGGCCAAACTTGATGTAGGTCGGTCCGAGGCGCATGAACAGCTCGCGTAGCTCAACGGGACCGGCTAGCTGCTGCTCCCCGGCCAAGCGGCGCGACAGATAGCGGCGACTCATCACCAAGAGCTGGAGGAGGGTCACCACCGCTCGACGGATCGGCGGGCTGTACATAAACGCCGCGCCCAGGACGACCACGAACGCGGAGAGAGCCACCCAAGGGGCAGCACCGCCTGACAGCATCCCGCTGCGGAGGCAATACGGGACCATCTGATGGGAAACAACTTCAGACAGCATGTGGGGCATCCTAGCGCGAAATGCCTTGGGTCACACGCTGTGGGGTCATCGCGTAGCGGGGTTGTCACGCAGGGGGGGTCGTCACGTAGCGGGGTTGTCACGCAGCGGGGCCCCCCTCCCCTGCGGTACTTTTCTCCGAGCCGAGGGCGTCTCGGAAAAAAGCACCTCCGGTCGGCCCCACTGCTCGGGGCCTTGGGGGAGTTACTTGGCGGCTTTTTTGGCTTTGGGAGCCTTGGGGGCTTTGGGGGCCTTGGGTTCGGCTTTGCCCTTGCCGCCCTTTTTGCCCTTGCCGTCGGACTGATCGGGTGAGCTGGGGGGGGCTACGTCGGCTGCGCTCTTGACCTGGACGCCTTGCGGCTGGACCGGGTCAAGGATGACGAACTCGACGCGGCGGTTGCGCTCGCGGCCCTTGGCGTCCTTGTTGTTGGCGATCGGCTTGTCAGGACCGTAGCCCTTATCCGATAGCTTCTCGGCAGCGATGCCGTGGTCAACCAGGTACTTGACGACGCTCTTGGCGCGACGACCGGACAGGTCACGGTTGTAGTCGGCCTTGCCGCGATCGTCGGTGTGTCCACCTACCTCGATCTTCTTGATGAACGGCGAAGCCTTGAGGGCTTCGACAACGTGGTCGAGCACCGGGAAGCTCTTCTTGAGGATCACGTCCTTGTTCGTCGCAAAGAACACGGGCTCCATGATGGCGATCTGGCCGTTTTCGATGCGGACCAGGCCTGGGCAGCCGTTCTTCTTCGGATCAGCGCTGGGCGCGCCGGGCTGATCGGGGCAAGCATCCTCGGGATCGACCACGGTGTCCTTGTCACGATCGGGCAGCGGGCAACCGAGCTTGGCCGGATCAGGCTTGTGGCCAGCGGGGACGTCCGGGCAGATGTCCTTCGGATCGGGCACGCCATCGCCATCCTTGTCGCCAGCCGGGCAGCCGAGCTTGTTCGGATCGGGCGTATCTCCCTTGTGAACGTCGGGACAGAGATCCTGAGTATCGACGACGCCGTCCTTGTCTCGATCACCAGCGGGGCAACCAAGCTTGGCCGGATCAGGCGTCTCTCCCTTATGAACGTCGGGGCAGAGATCATCGGTATCGAGCACTCCGTCTTTGTCCCGATCGCCAGCGGGGCAACCGAGCTTGGCCGGATCGGGCGTCTTGCCCTTGTGAACGTCGGGGCAAAGATCCAGCTTGTCGACGATCATGTCACGGTCACGATCGGGACAGCCGTGCGTGTTGGGATCATCGGTCGAGATGCCAGCATTGTCGGGACAGGCATCGGACTTGTCGGGAATGCCGTCCTTGTCACGATCGTCGCCGTCGGGATCTTTCCACGGGGCATAGGCCAGGCGGAGCAGCACACGGCCATCAGGGGTGCCCGGTTCACGGAGCAGACCGATACCACCGGCTACACCGAGCTGGAGAATCTTGGCGATGTTGTAGTGGATACCAAGCAGGACTTCGAGGCTGGTGTAGTCACCACCAAACGGCTTGGCGTTGGCAGTTCCTAGCACAACCGTCGATAAGATCGCCTCGGGTCCAATGGCAAAGCGACGAGCGGTGTTGGCGTAGGCGATGGCCGCGCCGAGCTGAAGCTCGGAACCAACGGTGCTACCGGCATCGCTCACCGAGGCATCGCCAATCTTGGCAGGCGCACGGTACATAAAGCCCGCCGTAAACGACCACATGACGTGATGAGACAGGCCGTTGAGAGACAGCTTCGGCATCACGCGCACGAACTGATCACTCGAACCATTCGAGACGGCACTGGAGCCATCGGCAAAGGCGCGCAGCGGAATCCAGACGTTGGCACCAATGCTCATCGAAACGGCGCTGCGATAGGGCTGACCGAACAGGCGAACCCACAGACCAACGCGGGGATCCGAGATCACGACGCCAGTTGCCGGTGTCACGCCCGCTGCCGGAGTCCCGCGTTCGAGGAGCACGATCGGCATGGTCGCGGTGATAAGCACGCGGTCGAGGAACGATCCCGCCAGGTCGACGTGACCGATAAGCTGGTGCTCGATGACCGAGAGAGTCTGGCTGAACGACCCCGTGGCATCGGTCCGACCGAACACCAGCGGGTTGTGGGCGTAGTTGAGCGTGATTCCCGCAGCAAAGTAACGCGTCGAGGAATACCAGGGGTGATCGACCCAGAAGGACCATTCACCGGCTGCCGTCGGCTCGTAGCGATTGATCTGGAAGCCGGTCTTGACGTCCTGTGCCACCGCTGGCTTGGGCGTGCACAGTGCCCCCAAGGCCATCGCCCCCGCTAACGCCCATCGTTTTAAGAAGTAACCCATTATTTGTACAACTCCCTCTACACCAATTCTCGGATCGGACCACAGCACTCAGTGCTCCCGTGGAGAACCAAAACCACGGTCCAGATTTCGCCTATCTTGCCATGTCTCCGTAGTGATTTGGCGGCTCTCGTAGTTGCCGGTCGAAAAGCCGCTCGTCGACGACATCCACTACTCTTTGACTACCCGAATCTTACTGCCGGCAGAACGAGCAATGACGCTGCGGTCATACATGCTCTCGCCTTGGAGCGGCGGCACGGCGAACGAGCCCGCGTTGGTTGCCCGTATCGCATAGATGAACTCCATGACCTCTGGACCGACACTGCCGTACAGGACTACGCGGTCTTCCCGAACATCGCCATATTCCGGCGTCCACGTCGAGCCATCCTTGGCAATCGGCAGTTGCGATGGGGCCGCTGAGGTCTTTTTGGCCGATCGCTCGGGCTTGTCATGGCTGCCTTCGCCGTCGCCCTCACCGTCGCCCTCATGGCTGCCTTCTTCATCACTGTCGCCGCGATCGCTGTCGCCCTCATCGCCGTCGCCATCGGTGTCGCTGCTCTCGGCGGGAGGATTGATCACCACCTCGAAGCCACCAGGCAACAGGTCCACCAAGGCCAGGTTGTACAGCGTGACGTTCTTATTGAGACTGCGCAGCTTGATGTGAACCTCTGCCTCGTCGCCAAGCTTTAGCTCTTTGATCGGCTTGCCATCGCTGCCGACGATCTCGCGTAGCACTTCGAGCTTCTGCTTGACCACGTCGGTGGAGACGCGCAGGTCGTAGCCCGACTGGGTCACTTGATAGAACGTTCGCAGCGGACTGCTCGATGAGACGAGCAGCTTGCGCGCATCGGCCGAGAACATCGTCTGTGGCAAGAGGCCCGCCGGAAGCGTCAGCGGCTTTTGATTTCCCGAGGACGAAACCTCGATGATCGCGAGCTGGCTGACATCGGTCTGGTCCTGAGCAAGCTGTGCGTAGGTATCCAGCGCCAGAATCAAGTACGCCGACGACAGGGTATTGTAACGACCCTTCGCGATCGGCTCGACCAGCGATAGCAGGGCATCTGCACCCAGGCTCTTGACGCGCTCCGGGAAGTGCCGCGCCATGATGTACAGCGCCTGCGCGTCGCGGATCAGCGGGTCGTAGTAGCTCTGGTAATCCGACGCGCTGTCCTTCATTTGACCCAGGTTGACGGCCCCAATGATCCGCTGCGCCTCACGCGTTTGCTTCAGCAGTTGCAGCGTCGCAGCCAGGTAAATCCCGGCCAGATCCTCGCCCCAGCCCTTGTACTGGGTTTCGAGCCGCTTGCGCACGCTCATCGCCGCCTGCGTCGTCACCACACCCGAGCGCGTCAACAGGTACACCGCATAGGAACGCACCCGCTCCTCGCTGAGCGAGCTGGTTTCACGGCTGACCAGGACATCCAAAAACGCCAGGCTCTTCTTCAGTAGCTCCGGCGGGACCGGCAGCCCGCGCTCCTTCGCTTCGAGCAGGAAGTGGGTCGCATACACCGACGCAAAGTCATTGACCTGATTGGGGTTTGCCCACAGACCAAAGCCGCCGTCGTCGTTCTGTCTGGAGCGCAACGTCGAAACGATGTTCTGGAAAGAGAGCTCCGCTGCATCGGCCTTGATGCCAAATTCGGGACGCGAGCGACCAATCAGCGCAGGCATGGCCTGGCTGACCTGCTGCTCGGTGCAGCCGTGCGGGAACTTCTCGAGGTACTGCGCAAGACCCTGCGATAGCCCGAGTGGCAGCGGCGCAATGCCCGCCGATAGCACCCGATACTCCGCAAACATCTCGCGAGGAACCGCGACTTGGGTCCGTCCCCCACCCGGTGGCAAGTGCCCCACCTGCGTGGTCGTATAGAGCGGGGCCGCCGGACGTACCGACAAGTCGATCGAATACTTGGCCGACTTCCCGCCAAACGACGCCACAAAGGTCATGTTCCCCGAGCCGAGCACCTGCGTCGCCTTTAGCTTGAAGCGCGCCACCGACTCGCGCATTTCGCCGATCTTCAGCGATGGCGCGGCATCGGAGGTCACTTGAAGGTGCTTCGAGGTCTGGAGCTGCACCGTCACCTTGGCGCTTGCTCCCGAACCCACCACGTTGTTGGCAACGCCGACCGAGACTTCAAACTCATCGCCCGGTGCCACCACGGTGGGCACATTCGGACTCAGTACAAAGTCGCCGCGCACCAGGGCCTTCTTGCTCCACACCCCAACTGCATCCGCAGCCACCGCCACGGCCATCACCCGCAGCGTGCCATTGAACGAGTCGGGAATTTGGTACGTGACCTCTTTGTCCTCCGTGTCGGAATCGATAATGCCCGACCAGTACGCCACCGGCTTGTCGCGCCGCCGCTTGAACGGATTGAGGTTACGCAGGGCCGAGCCATCGCCGTCACCACCCGGTGCCGCTTTGAGCAAGCGTGAAAACTCGGGAAGGAGCAGGTCCAGAATCTGGGCGGTCTTGACCTCGAGCGCCCGCTTCTGGAAAAAGTACGCTAGCGGATCGGGCGTCTGGTACTTGGCGACTTGCAGGATTCCTTCATCGACCGCCCACAGCACGATCTTCGTCGGACGATCCGTGTGATAGCGCAGCTTGAACGGCTCGCCCGGCTTGACCAAATCCGGCGCGTTCACGGTGATCTTGGCGGTGCGCTTCTCTTTGGAAATGCTAAACGGGGCCACGCCGTAGGTCAGCGGGGCCATGAAGACTTCCTTCGAGTCGATGCCTCGAATAAACGACACCGAGACGTAGCCGTTGCCCTCCATATCGTCGGGCACCGTGATCTTCTGAATCGAGGCGTTCTGCTTGGTGTGAAACCACTTGTAGGCTCGGACGCGGTCACGCTCGATGGTGATAAGCCCGGCGCCGGTGTATGGAGCCTTAATCTGCATCTCCAGCTCTTCACCCGCTGACACGTCGGGGTTTTTGAGCTTGAGCTGAAGCTCGGCATTCTTTTCGAGCGAGCGCGTCAGGTTGCCTTCACCTGCGACAGAAAACTCGATTCGGTTGAGAACCTGGTCCTTGTCGTTCTTAAACACGAGGAAGAAGTCGCCCGGCTGCTGCGTCGGCAGTGGATAGGTCACACCGCCGCTTGGCACTGACAGCTTCTTGTCCTCGACGACCATCTCTTTCTTCACCGACTCGTACTTGTAGGTACCGTTGTCCTGCTTGATCAGGACCGATAGGTAGCGACGCTCGAACAGCATGGTGCGCACGGCCGGTTTCGCCACCGAAGTACCCTGCGGACCGACGGCCACCAGGTGCACACTGCGTCGACTCGCCTTGCTTACGTAGCCAAGATCCCCGTCGGACTTGTAACCAAGCAGGTAGTCCATCGGTGACACCGTCACCTGCGTGTCTGCCGCGACCGAGCGACCACCCTCTGCCTCAAAGCCTTGGGCGACAAACCGCAGTCGATAGGTGGCGCTCGCAAAGCGCGACAGTGGTAGCTCGAACTCCGACTCACCTTTTTCGTTGGTCTCGCCTTCTTCGAGATTTTCCGACAGCGCTTCTTTGGCCTGCATCGGATCGAAGAACTGGTATTCGCGGAACTTGCTAAAGCTCGGCAGCGTCGGCGATAGCATCAGTGAGGCCTTGACCCGACGATTTTCCGCCGGAGTGCCAAACAGGTTCAGGAGCTGCACCCTCGCCTTCAGTCCATCGGGAGACACCCACCCTTCCAGCGACTCTTTGCTCAGCCGCGCCGAGATCTTCAGCCGATCCGGCAGGAACTCCTGAACCCGCACCGCCACCGAACCCAGCAGGCTGCCCGCCTGGCCATCTTTGACGATATGGACATTGACGTTCCAGGTGCCCGTCGCCGAGGCGTCGAGCGTCTGATGGCGGATTTCCTCGAATCCCGCGTCAGACAACCGGATTTTTTCGCGCCGCACCGTCACGCCGCGTGCATCGTCGATCGACAGCTCCAGCGGCACCCCGCCAAGCTTCTGCTTCCAATCCTGGCTCTTGACGATCAGACCGATGCGAATCTCGTCGCCAGGACGGTAAATACCACGATCCGAAAATAGGTACGCTTGCAGGCCCTGCGGCTTTTCGCTGTCGTGGATTCCCTCGATGGGAAAACGCGAAAAATCGAGATAGCGGTCATGCCGCCCATACGGCAGAAAGGACAAATCGCCGCCCTTCGATACCTGATAGGCAAGCGGGGCCTGCTCGCGCACAAAATCGCTTAACTTCGGAAAGCTGACGTGACCTTCGGCATCAGTGACGGCGGTCTGAATCGCCACACCGTTTTTGCCAATCACCTCGACCTCGGCCCCCTTGACCGGCTCGCCGGTTTTGAGGGACTGCACAAACACATCGTGCGAGTGATCCACGTTGTCTTTGACCAGTACGCCCAGGTCGGTCAACAAAATCAGTCGCTGATCGCTCTGTCCGGTCGTTTCTTTTTTGTGCGGATCCCAGCTCTCAACCTTCAGGAAGAACAGGCCGAGTCGGCTCTGCCCCTTTTGGTCGAAGTACTTACCCAGGTTCACCGCCGCATACTGCGCCTTGCCATGACCGAGGTTGGGCATGTCGATGACGTCGGAAAACCGCTCGGTGATGTTCTCTGGAGTGAAGCGATAGTTGGAAAAGTCCGGGTTCTGAAACGACCCCGTATTCTGCGAAATCAGATGCTGGAGTTGGTTCGGTAGGACGCGGCCAATCTCGACGCGCACCGACTCTACATCGCGCCCAAATAACGGCACTTTGCGCTCGCCGGACATCGCGAGTAGAGAGCCGGTCTGCATCACGCGGAGTTCCTTGGGGAACTCCGGCACCATCAGCATGTGTTCGGACGGACGCCCGAGGACGTAACCGCCCGCCGAGCGCATCCCATTTTTGACCTTGATATACAGAACCTCTCCCACCTCGGCCACGTAACGGAAGGAGTGCGTTTCGGAATACTCTTTTTCGTTCGGAATCTGCTCGACCTTGACGGGCCGGGCATGAGCCAGCACGTCGGGACCGATCTCGTTAAGGCTAAATCCGTACTGTTCCTTCGATGGGCTCTTGTCGTTCGGAGGCCGCTTGGGAAGCACCACCACGCTGAGCGCATTTTTGATCTCAGCCTCGGTCACTCCGGTGTTCGTTGCGAGCACGAGAACCTGCTCCGGCTCCATCTGCGCGTTGTTGACGAGCTGGAGACTCGCCTCGCTGACCCGTAGAAAGTCATAGAGCCCGGGAATCGTCACCGACGTGCCGATCGGTTCTTTGGTCGGCTTACCACCCCGCGCCGCTTTCACTCCCTTTTGCACCCGGACCATCATCATCGAGTCGTGGTCGGGAATCCGCACCGGATCGGAGTGGACATACGCCGTCGCTGCAAACTTGTCGTAGGTCACCTGGAAACGGTACGGAGTGACCGTCTGTGCCCCGTCCTTTTTGGTCACCAGCTCGACTTCGAGACGCTTTTCAAAATCAGCCTTGTCGATCGGGTGAGTAAACGCCAGCGTCGCCACTACCTTCTTCTGCGTCGGATCTTGCGGATCTTGATAGAACTCTTGCTGCGTAAATCGTCCGGTGAGCGGGGCGCTCTCAAAGCTCAACCCGTAGTCGGTCAGCCGCACATCATCGGCGAGCAGACCGCGCTTCATCAGCTTGACCGAAAAACTCTCACCAACGGGCCAGTCCTCTTTGGGGACAAAAGTAAGGACGCGATCGGAGTCCCAGCGCCAGCTACCTTGCAGCGGCGGAGCCAGCTCCACACCGAACGTCACGGGCTTCTTCACCCGTTCAATCGGTGCCGCCGAACCACCAAACAGCACCCGCAGCGTGTCCGGTTTGGCGTTGTCCTCCAGCTTGGTCGCTTCGGGAGGATCGATGCGAACCGACATCTCGATCGGCTTCGGCTGCTTTTCCAGCCAGCGATTCCCGAAGTAGACCCCGCCACCGAGCGCAATCAAGGCAACGAACAAGACCGCCGAAGCCGACTTATGCGCACCGAGCCAACGACCGCCCCGCGAAAGACCCCCGAAGATCGCTGCGAGCCAAGGTGGTGGCTGCCAACTGACCTGCCCGAATACACCGCGCCCGATTCGACGCAAAACGCCGGGTGGTTCGATCTCGGACGAACCAGCCGGTAGCGAGGTGGACGCTGGCTCCGCCGCGCCAGACTCGGTCTTGGAAGCAGTTTCCGAGGCAGACGTTGCGCTGGCGGGATTCTCTGAGGCAGACTTGTCAGTCGGTTCCGTACTCACGGTGTCTCCTTCGACAAGCCATCAGCATAAACAAACATGCTAGGCGAGGTCGAGCGATGCGCGGTGGGCGGCGATAAACCTTAGGGCGAAGTGGTTGACCAAGGGCCGCAGCTCGCCTTGAGCTTAGGAAGAAGGCTATGCAGCAGGCTGTCACGTGGTTCAGCCGCCAGTCGCAACAGATCCGCCAGTCCTTGGCGGTCGTCCTTGGCCAGCGCAGTGGTCTGACGCTGACAGATCTTCAGGACCGCCTCCGCCGCGCCTCGTCGAAGCCCGTCCGGAGCCTCGCGATCCAGCCGAGCCAGTAGCAGGCCCAGATCACGGCCATCGCCATGCTCTCCGATTGCACGCATACACTGGACCGCCGCCACCAAGCTGCGGTCTGCTGCCCGAGGATCATCGATCAAGTCGCCCAGTCCTTCCCCGATTGCCTGATGCGCTTTCGCAGCCGTCGTCGCTGAGCCAAGCCCGTGCCGCGCCACCAGCAGGCAGGCTTGTCCACGCACCGCAGGGGCCGCCTTGCCATCGGTCAGCAGTGCTTGATAGCGACTTAGCCCGCGAGCGCCCAGACAGCGTGACAGGCCTTGCAGCGACAGCCCAGCGACCCCGTCATCCGCATCAGCCAGTGCTCGTTCCAAGGTTGTCACCACCACATCGGGCGGCGCTGTACCCGATTGGCACACACTGGCGACTACCTCTGCGGCTGCCCGTCTGACCATCGGCCACAGATCGGCCGTGACCAGCGGTGTCACAAGCGGTGTCAGCGATTCCTCTCGTCGACCGACCAATCCGGAGAGCAGCATCACTCGCACGCCCGCATCCGCATCGGCAAGGGCACGTTTGGACCGCTCGATGTCCAGCGGCCGCGTCTTCGCCAAGACTCGCGCCGCCATTTGGCGAAGCTCTGGCGGCTGATCGTCGCGCAGCACTTCATCGAGGAGAGCAGGAGCTATCGCCAAATCCAGCCGCCCAAGTGCCTTCAGAAGTCGGTAGCGCACCCCAAACCGGCTCTCTTCCTCGGTGACCGTCGAGCTACTTCGCCACAGTGCCGCCACCTGCTCCCCTACCAAGCGTCGCCCCTCGTCTCCGGGACAGCCCAACACCGACTCCGTCAGCGCGTCGACGAGCACCATCTGCCACGCGGGATGCTGCTGCGAGGTCTCGATCGCGCCCGTCACGGTCGACCAACGTGAATCACTCGGCCCCAGACAGTGGAGCTTGCGAGCGAGTGTGTCGACCAGCGGAGCACGTAGCCCAGGTTGAGCCGCCACGCGCTGGCCTATCGTCAACAACTGCGGAAGCGTGCCCTCGGTCCCGATCCACGTCAGCGCCTGCCCGCGCAGCGGCCACGACCGTCGAGCATCCAGCACCAGTCCCTCCACCGAGGTCGCGACGGCAATGGCTTGGTTCGGTTGCTTCGACAAAACCGTCGCCGCCGCGAATAGCGCCGGTCGTTCTTCGATCTCTGCGACTGAAATCGCCCCGATCAGGGTGTCCAGCAACATCGTTTGCATCGCTGCCGTAAGCCCTACCGCCCTTGCACAGAGCTTGCCGAGCAGCGCCTGATAGCGCCGTTTGGTACTCCCTCGACTCGTCGGCATCGCTGCCGTGAGGGATTTCACCAACTGGTCGGCCCGTCGGGGATCGCCGCTGTCAATCTGCGCGGCCAACGTCCGCTCTGCCGCCTCGGCGCTCCTCATGTCCGTCGACCCAAGCTGCCCAAGCAGCACTGCCAGCGCATCACCACCGTCGAGATCACTAAAGAGACTGACATCGCCCAAGGCACTCCATTGGCCGTCACGCGTGCCCGGATGTTCGATGGTCAACGAGACACAGCTCGTCGGCACCGGCTTCGGCAGCATCACCCACAGCGGACGACTTCCCCCCAACAGGGAGACTCGCCAGCTTTCTTGGCCCGACGTCGTCAGAATCATCTGAGTGGGCAAAACGCCGGAAGCAACCGTCGCTGGAGTGATCCGCAATGCCGTCAGCGACCGTCCCGCCAGCTCGGCTTTCCAGGTGAAAAACGTCCCTCGCGCATCATGAGCTCCACGCCACGCCGTCTGCGCCTGACCATCCTCGAGTTCGCGAGGTGGCGTCAGCAAGTCCGCCCGATTGATCCCAACCTGCCGACTGACCGCCGCCAACCGAAAGATCGGAAACGGTGTGATCGATGCCCCGTTCGGCGTCGTGAGAAGCTGGCTCGGTTCGTGGATCGTGCTCGGAAGCGGTGCCATCGCCTCCACTTTGGGAAGAACTCGCTCGGGATCAGGCAGCCACCGACCGTCTGCAGCGTACTGCTCGACAAATAGCCGCCGCTCACCATCGCAACGCTCGATGGATGGTGCGGTTTGATAACGCAACAGCACACCATCCACCACTTCGATGCCGAGCGAATACTCGCCGTCGCTGCCCACCGGACCCACGGGCCCGTTGTACGCCGCAACCAGCTTGCCGTCACGGACCGTCGCCCATAACGCCATTCGCTGACCCGGTGCCCGCTGTCCCGTCGCAACCGCAAACCGCTGTCCATGTCGGGTCTGCTGCTGAACTAGCTTGCCCTCGCTGATTCGCTTGTAGCGTTCCCCAAGCTCCATCCGCAGTAGCTGCGGTGGCTCAGCCTGCCCAGACCGCTGGACTGCGAGCTGCCCGGACTCATCGAGCGTCACGGTATCTGTACGACCATCACCGTCCAGATCGATGCTGAGCGAGGGCGGTGCGGCGGCACGCGCTGAAGCCAACCAATGCTGGTCCCATGAAGCAAATGGCCCGACCAAAACTGCCGCCAGTCCGAACCCAAGATGACCCCAACGCGCACGATGGCACCGGAACATGGCTGCTTTGCTAGAGATGCTAACTTCTCGATTGAATCCGAGTGAGCACATGGGTCACAGTAATACAAAGCAGTTGACCAGGGTGGCAAGGTTTGCTACTCACTCCGGCTTGCTGTATCAAAGCTGCCCGTCCGATATTTGGAGGCATTTTCCGTGACTTGCACCCTGCTTGGCGTTGCGACCGCACTACACAGCGACCCGTCTAGCCTGCTGGCTCAAGCGGCGTCGGGCGGTGGTGGCCTGATGGCCATGAGCAACCTGCTCCTCCCCGTTTTCCTCATCGGGATCTTCTACTTCATCCTGATTCGGCCTCAGCAAAAGCGGCAGCGCGAACTCGAGGACTGGCGCAAGCAGATCAAACCCCGCGACGAGATCATCACGTCGGGCGGTCTGTGGGCGCGAGTCTCGGCTGCCCCTGAAAACAGTCGCTACATCACCATCGAGTTGCAGGACAAAGTTCGTGTAAAAGTCCTGCGTGAGCACATCATCAGCAAGGCTCCTCCAGCGGACTCATCAACGCCCGCTGCCGAAGAAGCCAAGTAGACACCGATGGTCCTTTGGTCTGCACTGTCCTGCCGAGGGCGGTCACTCGCAGCCCTCTAGTTAGCCTGGGAGCAACACACGCATGGAGCGGTCCTTTTACTACCGCGTAGCTAGCTACTCGCTCATCACCATCCTGTCGGTGATGGTACTCATTCCGTCCCTTGCCGATTGGTCCAACAAGACCGATCGCCTACCGGATTGGTACAAAAAGGCGTTCTCTCGCAAGATCTCGCTTGGTCTGGACTTGCAAGGCGGTCTCCACCTCGTCTACGAAGTGCAAGTCGACAAGGCGGTGTCCGACAAAGCAGACCGTCTCGCGGCACAGATTGAGGAGAAGCTGGCCCGAGACAAGAAGGTCAAGGGCGCACGGGTGATCCGCGAAGGCGACGGCGCAGAGGCGCGTCTGCGGGTCAACTTCCCGAACAAGAGCGACTCCAAGAAGCTCGACGGTAACTTCGAGCGCGAGTTCGCCAAGTATTTGACCCGAGATACCCAGAACGAGCAGACCGGTGAGACGGTGTACAAGATGGACGCCGACTACATCGACGAGCTGCGCTCCTACGCGGTAAGTCAGGGTGTCGAGACGATCAAGAATCGTGTCGACAAGCTGGGCGTCTCCGAGCCGGTGGTACAGCGCAAACAGAACGACATCATCGTCGAACTGGCGGGTCTGTCCCAGGCCGACTTCGAGCGCGTCAAAAGCCTGATTGGCAAGACGGCACAGCTCGAGTTCAAGATGGCCGATGACGGCTCTGAGTACATGCAGAAGCTGTCGGCCCATGCCGAGAGCAAGAAGTCGCAGTATGTGGGTCTCGATGTCGGATTCGATGCCTGGCAGCAGAAAGACAACAGCCAGCAGCACACCGACGTCTATCTCAAGGCCAAAGACAAGCTGGTCCTCGAACGGTTCCTCAAAGAGCTGCCGCCGGAACTGGCGATTCCTTCGGATCATCAAATCCTGTTCGAACAGACCTCGCGACGCAACGACGACGGCGAGGAGACGCAGGATAAGATGTGGCGGTCGTACTATCTGCACCGCCGCGCCGAGCTAACTGGTGAGTATCTGACCGATGCCGAAGTGCAGTGGGATCCCAACACCGGTCGCCCTGAAGTCGGCATCACCTTCGACAGCGAGGGCGCTGGCCTGTTTGAAAAGGTCAGCGGAAACAACATCGGTCGCCGCATGGCCATCATCCTCGATGAGAAGGTCAGCTCGGCTCCCACGATTGAAGGACGCATCGGCGGTGGTCGCGCTCGCATCACCCTCGGTGGTTTTTCCGATCCGTATCAGCTTCAGCAGGAAGCCAAAGACCTCGTCGCGGTGCTTCGAACGGGTGCCCTGCCGGCACCACTGCGCAAGTCCTTCGAAACGCAGGTTGGTGCCACGCTCGGACCGGAAGCCGTGTCGAAAGCACGCACCTCGATGGTCATCGGCACGCTGGCAGTCGTCATCTTCATGCTGATCTACTACCGTGCCGCTGGCATCATCGCCGACGTAGCCATGGTCTTTAACGTCATCTATCTGCTATCGATCATGTCGCTGATCCAGGCGACCCTGACGCTGCCAGGTATCGCTGCCGTCGTGCTGACCATCGGTATGGCAGTCGATGCAAACATCATCTTCTACGAACGCATTCGTGAAGAGCTGCGGGCTGGGAAGACCCCGCGTCAAGCCGTCGAGAACGGCTTCGGGCGAGCTTTCTGGACCGTTTTCGACGCCCACGTAACCAACCTCGTCGCCGGTATCGTACTTTACTCCTACGGAACGGGACCGATTCGCGGCTTCGCGGTTTCGCTGATGGCCGGTATCGTCTGCAACCTGTTTACGTCGGTGTGGCTGTCGCGAGTGATGTTTGACTTTATGGTCGGGCGCAACAAGAAGCGCGCCACCCTGAGCATCTGAGGCGCCCCATGTCACAGCACTTCTTCGAGCTAATCCGCCCAGACCACAACTTCGACTTCGTCGGAAAGACGAAGCCACTTTTGATCTCTTCGGCGATCCTGATCGTGTTTTCCCTGCTGATGCTGCCGATCAACATGATCCTGCCCGGCCGAGGTCATGCGCTGAACTTCGCGATCGACTTCCGGGGCGGCACCGAGATGCGGGTCGACTTCAGCAAGGATGTCAATCCGAGCATCATCCGCGATGCAATGGAAGCAGGCGGCTACCGAGACAGCGAGGTAGTCACGCTCCCCGAGTTCAAGAACGCGTTCCTGGTTCGCTTCCCCGCTGTCTCGGCTCTGACGCCAGAGCAGGCCAAGCGAGCGGAGTCGGTTCTGCGGGAAAAACTGGGCCAAGAGTCGCTGCGCAAGTTCGAGTTCAGCGATGGAGGAGACAAGGCCTATGTGCGGCTGAACAAAGCAGTCGAACCGGCGCAAATCCAAGAGATCCTGCGCGCCGCTGATATCACCACGACTCAAGTTCAGCGCTTCGGTCGCCCAGAAGACAACACCTACGAAGTGGTGCTGGTCGGCCTCGCGCAAGAGATTCGCAAGGCTCTCGACGGTAAGCTCGGTGAAGGCTCTGTGGCTGCGATTCCATCGATGGGCTCGGTCAGTGCCAAAGCCGGTAAGGAGCTTCGCGACAACGGCATCATCTCGCTGCTCGCTGCCATCGGCTTCATCATGCTCTACATCCTGGTTCGCTTCGACTTCCGATACGGACCGGGCACCGTCATCGCGCTGCTTCATGACGCCGTCTTTGTTCTGGGCGCGTTCGCGGTGACCTACAAAGAGTTCTCGCTGACGACGATCGCGGCGATCTTGACGGTCATTGGTTACTCGATGAACGACACCATCGTCGTCTTCGACCGCATCCGAGAAAACGCGAGCAAGATGCGCGACAAGAAGTTCTCGCAGATCGTCAACCTCTCGGTAAATGAAACGCTGTCGCGTACGATCTTGACTTCGGCAACGGTGTTCTTCGTCACCTTGGCGATGAACATCTGGGGCACGGGCGTCATCCGTGACTTCGCCTTTGCCATGAACGTCGGCGTCATCATCGGTACGTTCTCATCGGTGTTCATTGCCAGCCCGATCCTGATCTGGCTGAACGAAAAGTCGCTGGCCGCACAGAAGAAGCCTCGCGGTCGGTCGAGCAGCTCCACGCCGGTCTAAATGTCCCCGCTGCCGAGCCTTGCTGATTTTCGTGCGCAAGGCCGCCTGGTCGAGCTTCGCGGTCACCGCATCTTTGTCAGCGAGTACGGCTCCGGCCCGCCGATCCTGTTTCTCCACGGCTTTCCCACTTCAAGCTTCGATTACGCGCCGCTCGTGCCGCTGCTGGCCCGAAAGCGGCGGCTGATCCTGTTCGATTTCCTCGGCTACGGCTATTCCGATAAGCCTCAGAACCACAACTACTCTCTGTTCGAGCAGGCCGACATCGCGGTTTCGGTGGCACAGCACTGCGGACTCGGGCCTCTGACGTTGGTTGCGCACGACATGGGTAGCTCGGTGGCGCTTGAGCTGTTGCGACGTCCAGAGCTACCGATTGAAAAGCTGGTCCTGCTGAATGGCAGCGTACTTTTGCTTCACTATCGACCGCTGATGACCCAACGACTGCTGCTGCATCCGCAGATTGGCCCACTTCTCACACGGCTAGGGCTGATCAATCGGTGGGTGTTCGCACAACAGTTCGCAAAGCTGTTTCCGGTCCGCCCCTCCGACGAAGAACTGAATCTGTTTTGGGATCTGATTCGGCACAATGGCGGTCATCGGAACTACCACCTGCTCATCCGCTATTTGCTGGAACGAAAGCAGCACGAGCTCACGTGGCTCGATGCGCTGGCCGCTAGCAAGGTGCCGCTGACGGTGATCTGGGGACAGCGCGATCCGGTGTCGGTACCAGCCATTGCCAAAGACGTGCTGCAGCGGCGACCAGATGCGAAGTATGTACCGCTGCACGAAGTCGGCCACTACCCGCAGTGGGAAGATCCGCAGACCGTGGCCCGGGTCATTCTCGGTGCGTAAGCGATGAACGACACCTCACGAGACCGCTGTCGCTACAGCCAGCGTGAGGTCACTGCTTCGAGAATCTTCGCCGCCGCCCCACCATCGGCCAGTCTCGCCGTCAGCGCCTTTGCCGCCAGACGCATCCGCTGATTTTCCGCAGTCTCCAGGCTCGCCAGACCGCGCCGCACCACATCGTCCTCGCGATTGCCGAGCAGCGTCGCACAGCCGCCGTCGACCAGATACGACCACTCGGTTTCATTGCGCAGGATCAGCACCGGTGTCCCCAGCGCATACGACTCTTCTTGAAGCCCGCCTGAATCGGTACAAAGAGCCAGCGAATCCGAGAGCAGCGCCAGCATATCGAGATACCCCACCGGCGGCAGCAGCCCGATCCGGGGTGACAGCGGCAGCTTTAGCTCATCGAGTAGCCGTCGGGTACGTGGATGCACCGGCCATAACAGCGGATACCGCTCAGCCAGGCGAGACAGCCCCCGCACAAGACCCGGTAGAACCTCGGGAGTGGTGTTTTCGGCTCGATGAACGGTACACGTCAGATAAGGCTGATCCGCGCTACAGCCCAGCTTCGAGAGCGACTCGGCGACAATCGTACGACCCTGCGCACGCGGGGCAAATGCCCGCGCCGCATCAATCGCCGTCGAACCGACTACGGTGATATCGCGCTCGGCAATGCCTTCCGAGCGAAGGTGCTGAAAAGCGGCCTGGTTCGGTGCCAGTAGCTGCGCCGAGCAGTGGTCGACGAGCACCCGGTTGATTTCCTCGGGCATCGTGCGCACAAACGACCGGCAGCCGGCCTCGATGTGAACCACCGGCACCGCCAGCTTCGCCGCCGCTAGCGCCGCCCCCAGCGTGCTGTTTGTATCACCGAACACCAGCACCAGACCGATTCCGTGTTCGAGGATCGCCCTTTCGACGCCGATCAGGATGGCGGCCGTCTGAACCGCATGACTCCCAGAGCCGACCGCGAGCTGAACATCGACGCTGCGCAGTCCCAGCTCGGTAAAAAACACCGCATCCATATCAAACGAATAGTGCTGGCCGGTATGCAGCAGCACCTGACGGAGCCCCATTTGACCATCGAGCAGCGGAATCAGCGGTGCCAGTTTGATGATCTCGGGACGGGTGCCGAGCACGGTGCAGACAGTCAACTTCGCCATCGCTACAGCCCCAATCGATCCAGGTGTCGAAACAGCGCACGCGGCAGCAGCCGGGCCTGAAAGCGCAAGTGATCGCGAAGAATCCGCGCCACCCTGGCCTTCGATTGACCATATTTGCGAACATGAAGCACCGTCGGAAACTCTGCCACTCGAAAGCCAGCCAGCAGTGCTTCGCTCAGGATCTCGGCCATCGCCAGATAGCCCGGCGATTCAAACGGCACCGCATCGAGTACATGCCGCCGGTACGCCCGAAACATCGCCGTGTAGGTGTGTAGGTGTGGATCGAGCATCACCCGATACACCAGCGACGCACCCTGCGACAGGATCAATCGGTACGCCGGAACCCCATCGACGCCACCTTCTGGGTGATAGGGCGACGCGGTGACGATATCCACGTCCGACGAAAGCAGCGCGGTCATCCCCAATATCTCGCCAAACTCATACGTTCCATCGGCATCCGTGGTCACGACCACATCACTGTGCGAGGCCGCAAAGCCCGTCCGCAGCGCTGCCCCCAGCCCACGATTTTTCTCGTGGACGAGAACATGAAACCTCGGATCGCTTGCGAAGCGCCGACGCAGCTCAGCCAGGGTATCGTCTGTCGAGCCATCGTCGACGAAGAAGACATCGACTTTGGCATAGCGATTCGCCAGCTTGTCGACCACCTCGGGCAAGCGCTGTGCAAGCTGGGGCAGGGCCTCGGCTTCGTTGAAACACGGAATGATGATCGCCAGCGTCTCAGACGAGGCGTGGGACGGAACGACAGGCGAGGATGGGTTCACGGCCTGCATTGTACCCAGTCCACCGGGCCTAGCCTATCTCGCGCTTTGGGTTGGCTCTGGTAGACGGCGCACCGCCTCCGCTGGAAACATACCGACCAAGTCGGAGTCGGGTAGCGCAGTCGCCAGGAGTTGTCGGTCGCCAGGCCGTTGCGGGTAGTCGAGCAGCGTCGCCACCACCTTTGGACTGAGTCCTCGACCCAGATCATCGACCACAAACACCGGGGCGGGATGCTGTGGATCAGCGAGCGCAATCGGCGACAGATGCAGCAGCCGCAGTGTGCTTTCCGATAGCTCCGCCGCAGAAAAATCACTCTCTCGCCCGGTCGGTCCGCGCATCCCAACCAACAGCGACGTTAGAAACAGATCCACAAAGCTGCCATCTCGCTCGGCAATCAGCTCGCCGTCGTTGGTTTGCACAAACCCATCGCTGTAACCAAGCAGCGCCTGCACCACATGTTTTTGCTCAGCCTCATTTTCAAAATACTCGGGACCGATCGGGGTTCGCCGCGCCGACACCCGGCTGACCGGTAGCCCGACACAACGAAGCAGCTCGCTCAGCCTATCGGCAACGTCAGGGTGTCGAGCACAGCGCGCCGCCAGTCCCGTCACCCGAGGCTCCGGCCGCACGAGCTGGAGCCGCTCGGCAAACCACCGGGCA
>CALLYL010000788.1 GCA_937859535.1 uncultured Myxococcales bacterium | reverse complement strand
TCGCTGGACCTCACTGTGTGGCAGGTTGTGGCTGATTTCCTGCTGCCGAATAGGCTTTACACGATTCCGTGCTGGCGGCCGCACAAGCCCGGTATGCGAACGTGGAGCTTACTGGACGAATCAGAAGAACGTCGACAGCCGTCCAGGCTGCGGGGTAGCGGACGTCAGATCCGTGCAGCAAACCGAATCGAGCTGCCGATGAGCGCGAGCCGGGCCAGTCCACTCCGGTGCTTTGACACCGTCTAGGACCCGCTGAGCCATTTCCAAGGCGTCCGACGGTTGCCACGCACGCATCATTCCGCGCGCGCCGATGTGGCTCACGCTCAAAGCTGCGATAGACTGTCCTAGCCGCAAAGAACGATAGATGTCGTTGTAGCTTAGGTGGCTGAGCTCGTTGGCTCCACGATTCGCAAACAATGCATGTAGAAAGCCAGCCGTGCACCAGTCTCCGGCCCCTGATGTGTCGGCGACCGAACTTGTGTGAAGCGCCGGCAGTTCGATCCAGTCTGGCGCAAGAGAGTGCTTTCGGAAACGTAGGCCCCGCACACCCAGTGTTTGGATCTCGACGAAGCCTGAAGACAGACGATGATCTAAGGGCTCAGTAATCCGGTCGACCGAGTACTTCACCACGTGCGCGCAGTTCAGCGCAGCTTCAAACAGGCCTCGGTCTGCAGAGATAGACGATGGTTCGAAGAACACGAAGGCGCCACCAGCACGAGCGGCTTTAGCCATGCGTACGGTGCCATCGGTGACTCGGTCAAAGAAGAACACGTTGGACTCAGCGGCGCAGCGTACGAACTCATCACCCCCGCTGTCCACGAGGTTTTCGTGGAAGCGGCGTGCCTGACCGCAAACAGGGCAGGCGAAGCTGTAGCGAGGTGCGTCGGAAGGTTCGCCAGCAAACTGATAGAGCAGAGGGCTCAAGAGCCCACGGTTCAGTCGCACGTGGCGCATGTTTGCACCGAGTTTCGTGAATTCTCGGTGGATGGTAGCTCCAACGTGGTCGCGCCCAAGGTTTACAAGCGGAAGGCTTTCCCAACCCAGGAAAGCGAGGATCGAAAGCACGTTGCCCGTGGACCCGCCGATGCCTGCGTAAACCAGTTGGGACCCCGTGCCCAGCATCACATCCAGCGTGATGAAGCCCGCTCCCGATACACGGGAGCGCGGCCTTTCAGTCGTGAGTCGGGGTGAGCTTATCAACACGGAAATGCCATCTGTGAGTAGGGATGCCTCGGGCGCCAGGAACCAAGTCTCCATGGACATCATAGCCGACTGTCTCCAGATAGAAAATTGGTAATTCGTAGGAGAGCGCGGCAAGAAGCATACCTATGCCGGGGAGCCTACGCCCGACTGGGGACAACACGGTTTGTGATATCAGACCGGAGCCGGTCAGGGCTTCCACGCGGGTTGTATGGAGACGCACTATCGAATGGAAAACATCCATGGGATCTGTCTCATGCGCCCGGATGAAGTTCAGTGGTGACTCGAACCACTCCCGCTGCCAGTACTCGCGATGTTCGAACAACAGCTCGTCAGCGCGGCGCGGGTTCTGCGCTGGGAAAGGCAGGACTGGGCAGACCTCTTCCGGTGAGTCCAGCTCACGATACATTGTTTGCAGCGATGTGCCGGCCTTCTCGGATAGTTGCACTACCCACAGCTTGAGCGCTTTTGCAAATTCGTCGGTCTCCGTTTCACCGGGAAATCCGTGCATCCAGCCACCGCGGTCGTTGGACACCGACTCGACATTTGAGAAGGCTTGGGTACTGTCGGCTACCAGCAGATGAACACGAATCGGAGTGTCTCGTGATAGCTGGTAGAGCTGCTTTACTATCGGAAAGGCTGTGCATCGCGACATGCCCGTGGCGTCGACCACAACGTCCGTATAGGCTTTTGCGTTCAGCCACTGGTGTACCTGCATACAAGCATTTCGGCCCCCTATAGGTGCGCCATCTTCGGCAAGGATCGCGATGTCGACAACCTGCATGGGACACGCTGAGAGCTCGCGGAGTTGTTGCTCGCGTTCAGAAGCTAAGTGCGTGATCACCGCTGGAACTGCTGGGCGCCTCTCGTGGAAAAAGCGCATGTCAACGTTGGAAAGCGGCCCCAGGCGCTCTGGGAAATACAGAACCTCGGGGCTGAACCCTACGTTACCGATCAACAGGGTGGCTCCAGCAGTCGGGAAATAATCGCTAATGAACTCGTCGACATCGTCAAGGGAGAGGTTGGGCACACGAATCACGCGGCACTCCCCACCGAAGTCTTGAGTTGGTGAAGTGTTCCCTCAACAAACCCACCGCGGCTATGCGTCAAGCCCTTGGCGATGATGGCTACACCGCCGAGCTCGAACAACGCCCAAGTCTTGCCTTTGCACTCATAGGGCTCAATGAGAACTAGGGCTTGGTAGGCGAGCGCGTAATGAAGCACGCGAGCGAGCTCGTCGTTTGAATCCAGATTTTCTAAGTCGGAACGCAAAATGCCGTAGGCATTGGCGCCGTCGGACAGCGGGGCATTTGGCCTGAGGGTTAGTTCTTCACATCTCCCGCCGATGAAATCAACCAGTTTGCGTACCTGCGGGGCGTACGGAAAATCCCACTGGTCAATCAAGTCCGCAGCCTGCTCGCGCACGGCTTTGTGCTGCTGACGCGCATCCAGTGCTAGCGGCCTACCTCGAATAGCTTGTGTCTCCAAGCGATCCACTAACACGCTGGCCAGCGTTACGAACTGCTCGATGTTTTCGTTGGCAGCATCGGCTAGTCTCTCAAATCCGAAATAGAAGGGGCGCTCAAAGCGATGGAGCATCTGGAGTTCCGCACCAGTGATGACGGGACGCGGCACCTTTGATACTTCTTCCTCAGACGAATCCTCTGCGGGCGCACCGAACAATGATCGCTGCGGCGTTCGCTTCAATTCCCTCTCTAGCATGATGTGGGTCACTGCGGCCTTCACGTCAGGCGCGATGTCTGCCGGATACGCCGCCTCCATGGCCTCAACCCTTTCGCGGGTTAGCTGATTTTCTTCAACGAGGCGAGCATTTTCAGCCCGGAGGATATGCAAGTCGGTATCCGACAGCACGGGGGGGCGGGCCGTGTTCAGTATGGTCTTGAGGCTCAGAAAGCTGCCGCGACGATGAAAGGCCGCCAGGGGCTGCAGGTAGCGACGAGCTACGTCCTCAGCAATTGCGCGGAAAGCCTGACGGTTCCGGTTCTCGGTATCTTGAAGCAGGATGCGCACGCGGTCACGGCCTGGGTTGGTACCTGGCGAGACGGTTTCTTCATCACGCAGGACGCGCCTGAAATCCTC
>CALLYL010000787.1 GCA_937859535.1 uncultured Myxococcales bacterium | reverse complement strand
CAGCCGGATCTCGGGCTACAGTGCACGGCGACGGGGTCGAACGCCTGTAAATACGATGGAATGATGCCGCCGCCACCGGATGGAATGATGCCGCTGCCACCGGATGGGATGATGCCGCCGCCACCGGATGGAATGATGGGCCCGCAGGTGTGTACGCTCGATTCCGATTGCGTGACCGCCTGTCCGATGTCGGCCAAGGGCTGCAAGTGTGCATCGACCCCGATGGGAACCTCGAAGGTCTGTACGCCGACGTGCAGTGTCACCGCCGACTGTCCCAAGCCACCGATGGGAACGGTTACGTGCGATACCGTGAAGGGACTGTGCGCGATCAAGCCGTAGGGCGTGCAGTGAGATCAGGGATACTCTGAAAAGGAATCGCTACTTTCGCTCCCGTTTACCATCGTAGTGACGGTCACTTTGAAGGGAAACAGGGCCGGGGCCATCTTTTTGGCCTTGGGCCCAGAGACGAACGATAGCGATGACATCACCTTCGTGGGAATGCCGCGTCCGAATTGATCGAGCAAGGGACCAATTTTTTCGATGAGCGGAGAGACATCGAGCGGCATCCGGGTCGTGCTGGCCACGTCATCAACCGCTACGTAAAGCGGTACAGAGTCCCAGGCGCTACAGGGGGTAGTTGTCATGGTGCAGTCACTGGGCATCGGGGCCGGAGTCGCCAGCGCGCCCACCGCCTTGGTATCCTTGAGCAGTCCCCAGCCGTAGACCATCATCTTGCTATTCGGAGCGCCGTACCGACCCACGATCTGTCGCTGCACCGAGGTGATCAGGGGCCGCCGCATCGGATAGCAGAACTTCGGGGAGGGCAGTGGATCGGGAAGGACGATCGGGATCTCTTCATAAATAACCGCATCGCCTGGTTGCGGGTTTAGTTTGATGCTCAGCGGGATGAGGGCGGTGCTGCTCGCGTTCGGGTTGCTAAGAGAAGCCGTAATGATCCGGGTGACACAGCCTCCCGAGACGAAGGCCATCTCGACCAATCCAGCGCGACCAAGCTGTTTTTCCGCATCGGTAGGGGAGGGTAGATCAAAGGTCAATCCGAACGTGAAGTTGCCGCCACGATGGGGCACTAGATCAAACACCAGCTCGGTGGAGCCGCCCGAAACCTGTTTGGGAATCCGCTGCGTGGCATTCACATAGAGGGTGTCGTCGCTTGCTCCGATCTGTTCGACCGAGATTCTGTACTCCGGCGTTTCATTGCAACCGGTGAGTAGGCAGGTCGTTAGCAGTGCTCCGGTCAGCAGTTGGGAACTCCACATCGGGCTCACTCCTAAAAAGTAAGGGCAAAGCTAAGATGTTGCGTGCCACCGTCGGTCTTGGATGCGGCGTTCACCAAAATCGGCACGAGAATCACAGTTCCAACCGCAAGCGCCCCGCCGGCCATCAGCAGTCCGAACCACACCGTTTTGTAGTACGGCTTTTTGTACTTGCTGAGCTCCTTTTGGACCGCCTCTCGGCGCGCTCGTTCTTCCGCAAGTTCCTTTTCGGACTTCGCTTTTTGCTCCATCAGGGATAGCTCGATCTGCTGCTTGGCCTGTACCTCTGCGATCAGCGCATCGAGTGTTTGAATGTAGCCCTTGGCTTCGGGAACGAGCGGATGTTCTGGGTAGGTCGTCACCAGCTTCTGATAGGCACTCTTCGCTTCGACCGGACGGAGTGCTTTGCGGTACGCCTGACCAGCGTTAAACAGCAGCACCGCTTTGGGCTCCCGCTCGTACGCAGACATCAGATGATCGGCGGCGTCGGAGAACTTCTGTTCCTTAAACAGCGCCTGGGCCTGCTCGATGTGCTGTTCGCTGCTGAGCTCCGCCACCACACTGGTGGTTGTCGCAGGGTCCGCGTAGCCAACCTTGGTCAGGCAGAGCGGTAGGGCGATGCACAGGACCAGCGTACAGAGAGTTGGGAGTTGCGGCTTCATCACGGACCATCCCAGGCGAAGAATCAATGGTTAAGGATCTCGCCATACCCCGATGTCGGACGCCGAGCTGTCTTTTCCTGCCTTCCCAGCGGGCTTGTTCGATTTTTCTGCGGGCTCAGCCTTCACGACTTCTGCGGTCTTGTCGGTTTTGTCCGCCGGACCGGCTTTGCCTACCTTGCCGACCTTCGTCCCCTTTTTGCGTCCGGCTTTGCCGCCCTTCTCTGCATCGCTACTTTCCGTTGCGACCGCTTCCGCCACAGCGGACTTGCTCTTGCCTGCGTCCGTGGTGGGTGCTTCTGGCGGAGTATGGGGGGCGGTGCCGGGCTCGGCTGCTTTGGTCGTTAAGGTGGGATTGGCTGGCTGCTGCGCTGGTTTTCGGGTTTCCGCTGTTCGCGTAGGAATTACAAAAATCGCTACCAGCAGGCCGACCAGTAACACCGCTATCGCTCCGATCAGAATCGGAGTTTGGATCCTCCGATGCTCCATTTCGGGCTGCGTTCCGAGAGCGGAAGATGACTGCGAACCGGATGGGACACGCTGCTCTTTGGCGGTACGACCAGAGCGGCTGACATCACCGACGGTTGCGGCCAGCGGATCGAGTGCCTGATCTTCTCCGACACCGGTGCGGCGTGGCACTCTGGGAACCCGGACTCCTTCGACCAGCGGCGCGGTCTTTCCTGATACCGATGGGAGTATCTGCTCCAGTCGTCGTACGATCTCCGACATCGACGGTCGCTCGACCGGGTCTTTGCGCAGCATTTCTGCGATCAAGTCGTCCAGACCCTGCGGTGCGGTGGGAGCGTGTTCGCGCAGTCGCGGGGCCGGCTTAAACATGTGCTGGCGCATCAAGGCTGCTGCGGTGTCCGCTTGGAACGGGAGCCGTCCTGCCACCATTTCGTACATCATGGCCCCGAGTGCGTAGACGTCGACCTTGGCATTCAGATCCTCGCGTCCTTCACACTGCTCCGGCGACATATACAGCGGCGTTCCCAAGATCATCCCGACCGTGGTCTTGCGCACCGGCCCATCGAGGAACTTGGCAATCCCGAAGTCGAGCAGCTTCACCCGCTCCCCCAGCGGCGCAATGCTATCGGGCACCACAAAAATGTTCTCCGGCTT
>CALLYL010000786.1 GCA_937859535.1 uncultured Myxococcales bacterium | reverse complement strand
GAGTCCGTTCACGGGCACCTTCACTACGAAGCGCCGCCGCACACAGATCGACCGCTTCCCTCATCACCGGACGCACCTTGAGCGCCCCGCCACCGGGCCACATGAAGATCCGCAGCGACGAAATCTGAACCGATCCAGGATCGCGCAGTGGCATGCTCTGACACGCGGGATCCTGACCATCGGGACCGGCAATCGCACGCAGAATCGGCATCACATCACCAACCCGCCGACACAGCGGACCAATCACCATGTAACCGTGGGAGTCCTTGGCCGCCGGAAAGTGATCGGTGTTCGGAACCAGTCCAGCCGATGGCTTGTGTCCAACCGTACCGCAGAACGCAGCCGGAATCCGAATCGAGCCGCCAATGTCAGAACCGATGCCAAAAGGAGTCGCGCCGGCGCCCACCAATGCGCCCTCCCCTCCCGATGATCCTCCCGAGGTCCGAGACAGATCCCAAGGATTGCTGGTGCGGCCCCAGATCAGGTTGTGCGTTTCCATCCACAGCCCGCCTTCGGGAACATTGGTCACACCGAGAGGAATTGCGCCCGCTTTGCGAATGCGGGAGACCACCACCGAGTCGTGATCGGCAATGACTCCCTTGCGATGCAGAACCCCACCCGTTTGTGGCATGCCCTTCATCGCCAAGAACTCTTTGATCGAGCAAGGAATCCCGAGCAGGGGCGGTAGCTCCGTGTGATCTGCGCTGTCATAGATCTCATCGGCGCGGTCCGCTTCTCGACGAGCATCAGCGAAGCGATCGACCACGAGTGCGTTGAGGCGCGGATTCACTTCTTCAATCCTCGCGATGTGAGCATCCACAAGCTCCCGCGAGGTTAACGTGCGAGCGCGCAAACGACTCACAAGCTCTGTGACGGAAGCGTCAAGCAGGGAAGGCGTTGCCGACAAAGGAAGCTTCTGTTTTGCGGTCTGTAGAGCATGCATGGCTTACGTCTCGGTGCTATTTGTCATCGGCAATCCGGGCCACCGTCTCGATCATCACCTTGGCAATGGCTGCCGCAAATGGGATATCGAGGTGAGCCACCGTATCGCTTGAAGTATGGTTGTGGGGATTCTGTTCGTTGGGCTTGCCGCTATAGTTGATGCGCTCATTGAACAGCAGGCCCGGGAATCCCAAGTATTCAAAGACCTGGACATCGGTCTGATAGATCGCATTCCGTTCGCTACTGCGTGGCAGATAGAACGGGGTGAGAGCAGGTGCCAGCTTTCGCGACGCATCCATCGCCAGCGCAGCATAGTGAGCCGACGGTGAATGAGCGCTGGGATTCACTTGAAAAGCCGGCGAACCTGCGGGATGCCAACCAATAAAATCGGAGACAAGGACCGCTTTTAAGTCGGTCCTGTCCAACATCAATTTTTCGGCAAAATGCCAGGCTCCCAAGTCATCTGCCGGAAACTCCTCACCCGTCAAGTGAACCAGCCACACATCATGTTGCAACGACAACTGTTGCAAGGACTCTGCAGCGCGCAGTAGCACGGCCGTGGCGGTCGCGTTGTCATCCGCCCCCGGAGTCGTCACCCGCTGTCCGGTTCGCTCAAAGGTATCTTCCTCAACGGCCGTGTCGATGTGATCGGCGAGGACTACGATCGGTAGTGTTTTTCCGTCTCTGGAACCACGGCCTCTGATCTTGGCAATGAGGTTACTCTGCGCGATCCCGCGCCACCCAAAGCGCTGTCGGTGAGTCACGATTCCTAGCTGCTGGTAGCGCTCCTCCAGATAATCAACCAGTCGTTCGAGATCGTGATCGCGCTGGAACGCACCCTTTTTGACAAAGCGCTCGACCCGAGCCGTGATCGGAAACGTCGCTCGTTCCGCGCCAGAAAAAATACGAAGGTCTTGGCGAAATCTCTGCTCAAAGTCAGGTGCAAACGGCTTGGTAAGGAGTGGCTGATCGACCCGCTCCATGGTCGGGGACAACGGCTCCGCATGCCACTCGAGGTCCGGCCAAGACAGCTTGCCCTCACGGACTCCCAAGACCAGCGCAAACGGAGTCTGTCCATCGCGGGCGGGCTGATTCATACAGTATGCCGCAAAGCGAAGCGGCGCAGAGAGTCGCGCCTGTTCCTTCGCCTGCGTATCAGGGTGCGGCCACTTCAGCACGATCGTATCTGTCGCACGATCCACATAGACACAGTTGCCAAATTGCGGCTGAAAGTACAGGTCTTCCGAGACGAGAAAGTCATCGAACAAGACCTTCTGATCATCGCGATCAAACGGATAGCGCAACTGCGGAAGGAGTGGCTTTTGGCCCACCGTTTGATTCCAAAACGGCAGCCAATTCTGTCCATCGACAAGCCACCGCCAAGGTTCTTTGGCACTGGTTCGATAGCGCGCATACACCCAGTTCGGTTGTCCATCCAATCCTGTGTTGGCCAGATCAAAAGCTCTACCGAAGGAACCCCCAAGGTGCGGCGAATTTTGTCCGCTTGCTCACTCGCGAGCTTTCGCAGCGATGCCGGTAGACGCGGCGCAGCACGACTTGGGACTCCCAACACCAACTCCCGAGGAGTCTGGCTCACAAAGGTTGGGAAGTACTGCCGGGACGTATCGGGAGTGTGAATCCAAGGTTCACTCGGCAGCCCCGAAAGCAGCGCGGGATCGGGAACGGATGGACGTTGGATGATTGCGGCCGGAGCGCCCGCAGCCAGCGCGGCACCACCACACAGGACGCCGAGGACTCCGAACGCTCGCTGCGGTACGATGCTCCTCACGGCTTCGGATTCGCTCCCGGCTGATTCGCAGCCTCGGCAGCATAGATGGCACACAGTTCGATGTAGTGATCTGCGGAGTATTCGATCCAGGTCAGTTCATCGGGGCTGAGCGGACGCTTGATCCGGCCTGGCGATCCCACGACCAGATGACCCGGAGGAATCTTCGTACCGGGAGTCAGGAGTGCCCCGGCACCAATGATGCAGTGATCTCCGACCTCAACTTGATCGAGAATCGTGGACCCCATGCCGATGATGCAGTGATTGGAAACGGTGCAGCCATGTAGCGTCACCGAGTGTCCAACCGTCACTCGATCGCCAACCTCGACCGGAAATCGATTGTGGGTGACGTGGACCACGGTGTTGTCCTGAATCGAGGTCTCACTGCCAATCCGAATGTAGTGAACATCGCCGCGAAGGACCGCACCGTACCAGATCGTCGAACGCGCACCGATGTGAACATCGCCGACGAGAGTGGCGTTGTCTGCAACAAATACGCTGTCATGAACCTGCGGTGAAACACCGCGAAAGCTGCGAATGATGGGCATGAGGAGTCTTTTGTGCTTCTTGGAGCAGAGGCACCCTAGCACGACTCCCACAAGCTGCGAACGATAGAATCTGCCGCTTACTTCGACGAACTCGGCGGATTTTGGGCGGCCAGGATGCGCGCCTTCAAGGTTTCGACGCTCTTAATGGTCTGATCGACCTGGGCCCCATGGATCATAAAGGCGGGAACCGATCCGCCCGGTTCACTGTAGCTCTGGTAGGTAACGAGCGATCCTCCGGCCACACTGGGATCTGGTTCCAGACTCCAGGCACCGTGAATCGCCAGAATCCGAACATGCTTCGGGTCAGGGCCAGGCCCAAGCTCGTTGGCGGTTTCGAAAACCATCTGGAAGCGGTCGTTGCCAAGCACCACTTTCCGCAACCGCATGGTGTAGTCGCGATCAGAGACGACAGGAGTCTGAATCTGATCGTAGAACACAATCTCTGTGTCGTTCTGCTTCAGGATTTGGCGCTTTTTGACCAGTGGCCCCGGCTTCAGCGTGACGGTCCGCCACATGTCCTCGATCAACAGGGCAGGTGCCATCGGAATTCCGATCGAGGCGCGGTACTCGAAAAAGGAAGAGCCCTTCACCGGCCTCCTCTCGACCGAAATGCCGCGCTTGACTTTGTGCTGTTGCCAGGGCTCACGCGAAGTCGCGACAGCATCCAGCGATGTTTCCGCAACAGCCCGGCCAGGCATCGATCCGTTGAGGATTCCCCACAGCGCCAACACTCCCCCCAGGGAGCGAGCACTCATCCAATATCCAGTGCGCACGATACTACTCATCATGCCAGAAACTGCGGCAGAATCAGCAGAGAGTTACTGGGCGGAGCTAGGTTTTTTAGGAAACCATGTCGGAGAAGCTGTGCGGACAGCCCATATATTAGCAATTCTATTTGCGTAATATTGTCAGGTTGCCAATCGCAGCCCCCGCAGACAATCCCTTGGCCACAGCAACTAGGTAGAGTTCGTGGTAGCTGGGGTCGGTTGAACTCAGACCATTCTTGGTCAGCTTGGTGATGTTCAGGCTCTCTGATCCGGCTGTCGCCCCCCGGGTGTTGCCCTCGTAGTCGCCGCCAAAGGCAGCGGTGTTCCGGAGTCCGAGGATGACCCCAAAGCCCCATTCCGAGCCGCCGCCCACCTGCGCACCAAAGGTCACGCTCTTGAACTCAAGCGCCACGTTCGGTTCCGAGCTCGAAAGATAAGCGGCACCTTTGCCCTTCTTCACCTTGACCAGAAAGCCACCTTCCCCCATTTGGTACGCGAAAATTCCGTTGAGCGTCGCATCCTTGGAGAAGGCACCAATTTTGCCGTTTTCGAACGCCGTGCGCAGTCGAGAGAGCGCCAGATCGCGACGGTCAGCCGGCATGCCGATGTCATCGGCGAGCCTGCGTGCGTGCTTTTCGAGCGACTCATAGCTGCGGTCGTGAACGATGGTTGCTGACACCTGACTTTTCGCATGCACCGCAGGGTCAGCGGCCACCACGCCAAGCAGTCCCAATACGGACAATGACAGACGCCACTGGGGCCGGATGGCAACCGCCAGCGGGTGACTAGCGAACGAAACAGAACGGCTTTGGGAAGTGGTCATGGCTTGTCTCGGATACGGTTGATGCTCGAGATAATAAACGCAATCGCAGCGGCGCGGATGTCGTGTCGGCTCGCTTTGGATTAAGCTAGCCGCATGCTGCTTGCGGTGGACATCGGCAACACCAATATCGTCTTCGGAGTCTTCGACGGAGCGACGTTGCTTACCCATTTTCGCGTCGAGACTCGCAAGGCTCGCACCGAGGATGAATACGCGGCCCTGCTTCACTCGATGTTCACACTGAGTGGCCTCCCGTTTCGCGCCGGTCCACAGCGTGACACGCCGAGTGATGAGCAACGCGCCACTGACGCAGGCCCGGGGCGCAGCGATGGGCAGCTGGTCGCCGTATCGGCCCAACCCAGTGAACGCGGCATTACCGCAGGCATTCTAGCGACGGTCGTTCCACCAGTTCTCAATGCGTTTCAGCGGCTGTTCCGTCGCTACCTACACATCGAACCGGTGGTCGTCGGACCAGGCTCGAAAACAGGCATGCCGATTCTTTACGAGAACCCGCGTGAGGTCGGTGCCGACCGCATCATCAACGCCGTCGCTGCATACGAGCGTCACCGTGCTGGTTGCCTGGTGGTCGACTTCGGCACCGCCACCACCTTCGACGTGGTAACCCCCAAAGGCGAGTATCTCGGTGGCGCAATTGCACCCGGCATTGGCATCAGCGCCGACGCACTATTCCATGCAGCGGCCAAACTGCCTCGCGTCGAGCTGGCCCGGCCACGCTCGGTCATCGGCAAAAACACCGTCACAAGCATGCAGTCGGGCCTGGTCTATGGCTACGTTGGACTCGTCGACGGAATCGTCGAGCGGATGCGTGCCGAGGTGGATTTTCCGCTCAAGGTCATCGCCACCGGTGGACTCGCCCCCCTCATCGCCAAGGACAGCCGAACCATCGAAGAGTGCGACGAAATGCTGACCCTCACTGGCCTTCGTTTGATCTACGAACGTGAGCAAAGGCGGAGCAGCCGGTTATGAGTGACCAGCGGGTTCACAGCGATGATCCGGACGATGGCGAGGGGCCCGTCCGCCATGACTCAATGACGACACGGGTCATCTCCTGGATTCTGATCGGGCTGTTTGTCGTGATCATTGCCAATGAAGCCCGCCGCTGGCTGTCGGTCCCATCGTCGCCGCCGCAGGGAGGCCGCAGCGCTCCCGATTTTTCGGTGCCGCGCATTGATGCCGCCGCGTCTCCCGGCGAGCGTTTCGAGTTGTCGGCCCAGCGCGGTCATCCGGTGCTGATCGATTTTTGGGCAACCTGGTGTGGGCCGTGTAAAGAGTCGCTGCCGCTCATCGACCAAGTTCATACCCAGCTTCAACCACGCGGGCTGCGCACGATTGCCATCGAAATTGATGGTGCCGAGGCCAAAGCCAAGCAGTTCGCGATGGCACTCGGACTCAAGCTGCCCATTGGTAGCGATCCCGGCACCGTCTCCGCACGCTACGGAATCACCCAGATCCCCGTCACTGTCCTTATCGACGCAGAAGGCCAAGTCCGGCAGATTTTTCGCGGCGTTCACAGTGCCGAAGAGCTGACTCGTGCCATCGAGGCCGTCGGCCTGCGCTGATCATGTCCGATTCAAAGCCCGAGCCACCATCGACAGATCCTGTCGCGATCGTCCCCAGTTCGGTCGGGCCAGCCAAGCGTCCGATGGCCAAGGCCGCGCTGCTGCTATCGCTGGCGACGCTGGTTTCGCGTGTTTTGGGACTCCTCCGTGAGCAGGTCTTTGCCGCGCTCCTCGGTGCGGGCTACTACGGCGATGCCTTTACGATGGCCTTTCGACTCCCGAACCTGCTGCGCGATCTATTCGCCGAGGGAGCACTCTCAGCGGCCTTTCAGCCCACTTTCATCGAAACCCGCAAGAAGTCTGGCCCCGAGTCAGCCTTCGCGCTCGCCAACGCCGTCACCACGCTCCTGCTGCTCGTCGTCGGCATGCTGGTCCTAGGCGGAACCGTCTTTGCGCCCCAGCTTGTAGATACCTGGGCGGCGGGATATTCGCAGATCGCGGGGAAGGCCGAGCTCACCGTCCTACTCACCCGCATCATGATGCCATTTCTGCTGCTGGTGTCTGTCGCTGCGGTGGCGATGGGAATGCTTAACGCTGAGCAGCGATTTCTGCCCCCTGCCCTGGCCCCAGCCCTGTTCAATCTGTCGGCGATACTCGTCGGAGGAACGCTGTGGCTGCTCGGAATCGGAAGAACCCGCACGGCGGCGATTGCCTGGGCCGCAGCGACGATGCTCGGCGGGCTCTTGCAGCTTCTCGCGCAGTGGCTGCCGCTGTTTCGGAGCGGCTATCGGGTGCGACTCGGCACAATGTTTTCGCATCCGGGGCTCCGACCGATGCTGTGGGCAATGGCACCCGCCACGATTGGGCTCGCCGCAACCCAGGTCAACATCTACGTCAGCTCTTCGTTTGCATCGCAGCAAGATGGCGCAGTGACGTGGCTCCAAGTCGCGTTTCGATTGATGCAGCTCCCGATTGGGATGTTCGGAGTCGCCATCGGAACGGTCGCACTCGCCCAAGCCGCCGACAGCGCCAGCGAGTCCAACCTCCGCACCGCCCTCGACGGAGTCCGCGACACGATGCGCCGAGGGCTACGCCTGACGACATTTTACACACTCCCGACGGCAGTGACCTTGTGGGTACTGGCGGAGCCGATCCTGCGCGTCATCTATCAGCACGGGGCTTTTACCGCTTCCGACACCGAGCATGCGGCAGCGGCGCTGCGCTACTACTCGATCGGGCTACTTTGTTATTCGGGAATCAAGGTCGTCGCGCCGGTCTTTTACGCGTTAAAGCGAGCCCGGATTCCGATGCTGGCATCGCTTCTGGCGGTGCTGTGCGGCGTGCTGTGGAACATCGTGTTCCACAAAAGCTTCGGCTATCTGGCGTTGGCGCTCGGGACGACCATCACCGCCAGCGTAAACTTTGGCGTGCTGCTGCTGTCGTTCCGGCGCAGGTACGGCACACTGCTCCGCGAAGGCGATGGCAAGGCGCTTTTCCAGATCGCGGTGCTGTCTGGGCTGTCCGGCGTAGTCATGTCTGGGACGGTGTGGGCCTACAAAACTGCCACAGGCCACGGCACGCTCGCCACATCTACAGCGGGAGCGATCGCGCTACTCACAGCCGCACTGCTGCTGGGAGGACTGACTTACGTGGGATTGGGGAAGCTAGCGAAGCTAGCCGAGGTCGAAGAAGTACTCGCCGTTCTCAACCGCCGTTTGAGGCGGTAGACGAACAGAAGTAGTTATGGGCCAGTGAGCGTCGCCGACCAGTTCACGTTGCAGGCGCTGACCTGGCTGCAGCTACCAGCGGTGACCGAGCCCCACTGGCTGCGGTCCTGGGAAAACTTGTCGATCTTGATGGTGTTCTTCGCGGTCACCGTAATATCGATCGTGGTGCTCGAGGTCCACTGGCACTTGCCATCATTGAAGGCGATGCCGGTCGACTTGAGCTGGCCCTTGTTGAAGGACACCATGCCGCAGCCGATGAGCACAGGCTGGCCGGAGGTGACCACCGTCTCGAAGCAAAGGTTACCCATCGCATCGTTGTAGACGTGGCGCTGCGACCCATTGAGGGCCGTCTGGGCCGCAACCGGGTCGATGACACCACAGGTGGTGCTGACGGTGCTGGTCGCGCTCTGGGTATAGTTGGCGCTCTGCACCTGGAACGGGGTGACGCCGCCGTCAATGCCGCCATCAAACAGGCTGTCAATGCCACCGCAGCCGAGAGCAAGCAGAACCGGGGCAACAAGCAATCCAAGTTTCTTCATCGTGAACTCCTTTGGTCTGGTAACTAAGGTCCAACAACTAGGCCCCTCTGATGGGGGCCCTTTAAGACTTACATACCAGCGGCAGCGTTGCCCGGGGCGACCTTGACCGCATTGGTCTGGCTACCCACGGGGGCCGAAGCGTCCTGCTTCGGAGCGAGCGGGGCGGCCTTGGCGGCGGGCTTGCCTGCGGGCTTGGCGGCGGGCTTGGCGACAGCCTTCGGATCGACCGGAGGAACCGCAGCGGCGGGCTGGCAGGTGGCCAGCTTGGCATCGGCTTCCTTGAGCTTGTTCTCGGCATCGGTCAGCTTGGTCTGGGCATCCTTGGCGTCCTGGGTGGCCTTGTCGATCTGACCCTTCATCAGGTCACGCTCGGCAGTCGCCTTGGCCAGCTCGACCTTGGTCTTATCGAGCTCTTCCTTCGACTGGTCGCAACCAGCGAACAGAGCCATCCCCATCACAAGCGCCATCACCGACTTCATAGACGTCAGAGCTTTCATCGATCTCTCCTTTTGGACTCTAGGTCCTTCACTTTATCCAAAGTCTAGGGCCAGCGGGGCCCCTTCGCTTTTACCCAGGCACCTAGCACGTTCTGGGCCAACTTCCAAAAAACCCGACACCTCGGGACACCCCGTGGTTCCAAGCCTAATACACGCGCTCATGGGGCAAATGATCCCTTGGAGAACGGAAGTGCTGGAATGGTGCGTACTGTAAAAAGTTGGATACACGGCTGGTGTAGACGCACGCAAAGTCTTCGACTTGCTGACCGAACCGGGAGTTCTCAGCAGCCGCTTTGAGCAGAGGCCCCCAGAACGGGTTGAAGGCCTGCTCAATCTGGTGCTCGAGGCGATCCATCTCATCATCGGTTTGACGAATGTGGGCCCGCATTGCCTCGCTGTGTTTTCGTAGCTCTCATTGGGCTTGCTCGAGCGTCTTTTCCCGCGACTCCTCCGACACGATGTGAAGCTGTGGGTCATCCTGCGCCATGCTGCGCAACCGCTGCCCCAGAAGCTGTTCGTAACGCAGTTCTGCCTCGACGCGATGCCGGGTGCGCTCCAAGACTTCGAGTCGCTGAAGCTGTTCTTCGACGAGTCGCTGCTGTAACAGTTCGTCTTCTAGTTCCTGGATGATCATCGCGGTACGCCACACCGACGCACGCTTGGCTCGATACATGTCGCCATAGATGTGGTCACCGATGTACAGGACGCGGTCACCACGCAGCCCCAGCAATCGATCCAGCGCCTGGACGTTGCCGCCTTGGCACAGTCGGCCTCGCGACGGAGGCTCATGCCCGCCCAGCTCGCCACGGACTTTGCCATCGGAATCGAGTGCAAGCAGGGGCGACTGTTCAGTGAAAAACGACGGCTTCTTGGCATCGACGACAATTACATCAAAGTAGCTGCGCCACGAGGAATAGCCAGGTAGCCGCTTGTCAAGCAAATACGACATCACCGCTTGGGTGTAGTCGAGCCCACTGTTGGTCAGAAGAAACAGCCGCTTCCCCGCCGAACGAAAGCGATGCAGCGTCGCAGGAAGGTCAGGGTCGTTAACAATGTAACTGCCCATATCGGCCTTGATCACTCGCTTGATTGTCTCGTCGCGGTGCGCTTCATCGATGCTCTCGCGGATGTCGGCCCAAAGCTGGCTGTAACGAGCCGATTTTTTGTCCGCTGCCAGCGCCGCAAAGGTCGGGTCTGCATCGAAAAAATCGACAACCTGCGCGAACAGAACCGCTTCCGGCAAGGCAAACAGCGTGTCAATCCACGCGTAGTGCGATGGCAAAATTCGCAGCAGTTGCTCTCGGTATAGCTTTCGCCGCTCGACGCGAGAAAGGGCCCGCGTACCGTGATACGCTCGCCCAACGTAGCCATAGCGGTCCATTTTGACGACGTTGCCACGATCCCGGTCAACGACGAGACCACGGATTGCGAGCCGAGAATCATACGGCAGCTCGCGCAGCGCCTCGGGATAACCGCGCCGCACAATCATCTTGTCGAGGGTACAGGCCGCCGATAGCGCTTCCAGCCGAGGCTGATTGTACAGCGCCAGCGTGTAGTCCATATCGAAGCCGATGACCTCGATATGATCCATGCGCAGGTGACGATTGACGAAGACCCGGCGCGTCCTTTCGGGGGTTAGCGCCCCGCCTCGACCCAGCGAGGCCAGCAGTTGTTGGTGTGGCTCGCTGGCAGTCGGCGGTGAAAAGTCGGTCTTAGCGGGGTCGTCGTCAGCACGCATCGGGTTCTCAGAACTGCTCACTATATCGTGAAGTTTTCGACATCACCAGTGGGGAGCATACCCAGAAATGCGAGCGCTCTCGCAATTGGTCGCATGATCCGATGGCCGAATGGCTGGACATGACCGCCGCACTAGGCTATCCATGTTGCATGTCCTCTGCCTATGCTCCCCAGTTTGGTGCACGGTTTCAGTTCGATCGTCAGTCGGTGGACGAGTTGCAGGCACGGTACTTGGTGCGAATTCACTTTGCCCCGAGCTACCAGGATCTCGATGTCCGAATTGGCCTTCCCGGTGGTGAGCTGACGTTGACTCCTGTTGGAGGAATCAGCGAGGTTCCACAGTGGGCGACGGCGTTTGTGACAGCCCTGGCCCGACAACTCTATCGAGGATCTCGTCGGGAAGAAGGCTGGCCTCGCCGAATCATGCGCTGGCACACTGCACCGAGTGAAAGCGCAGCGGCCTGAAACGCACTGCCTCGTCACAAGATTCGGGTTCGGATGCTGGTTGAAAGATCGCGAATTCCGTCCAGAACCTGCGCCGAGACATCCTGATCGAGATCCATGATCAGATAGCCAATGTGCTCGTCGGTGGACAGCATCTGGCTGTGGATGTTGGCGTTCAGCTCCGAAACCACACGACTGATGTCGCGAAGCACACCGGGAACGTTTTTGTGGACGTTCAAGATGCGGTGAGTACCAGGCGACGGCGGCAGCTCGACCTGTGGGAAGTTGACCGCGCCGGTGGTTGCGCCTTGAGCGACGAACTTGCAGATGCTCTGCGCGACCTCGCGACCGATGCTGGCCTGAGCTTCCTGCGTCGAGCCACCGATGTGAGGGGTCAAGATCACGTTCGGGAGACTCGCGAGAGGAGTCACAAACGAGTCGGTGTTTTCCTCGGGCTCTTCGGGATAAACATCGACCGCAGCCCCGGCCAAGTGGCCGCTACGCAGGACGTGACACAACGCGTCAATCTGCACGACGGTACCGCGACTGGCATTGAGCAGATAGCTGCCCTTTTTCATCGCTGCAAGCTCCTCGGGACCGATCATCCACTGCGTCTGCGGTGTCGCGGGGACATGCAGCGTCACAAAGTCGGCGATATGCAGCAGCTCTTGTAACGATTCGCACGGCTGGCTGTTGCCGAGCTGAAGCTTGGGCGTGATGTCATAAAAGACCACCCGCATCCCCAGCGCCTCGGCGAGCACCGACACCTGCGAGCCAATGTGACCGTACCCGATGATACCGAGCGTCTTGCCGCGTACTTCGAAGCAGCTCGATGCGACCTTGCGCCACTTGCCGACGTGAACCTCGCGGCTGCGATCGCCCAGTTGCCGGGCCAGCGCGATGATCTCGGCGATGATCATCTCGGCGACGCTGCGGGTGTTGGAAAAGGGCGCGTTCCAGACCGGCAGACCCAGACGATTCGCCGCCGCCAGATCGACTTGGTTGACGCCGATGCAGAAGCAGCCGATCGCTTGCAGATCCGGTGCCGAGGCCATGATTTCATCGGTGATGCGGGTCTTGCTGCGAATGCCCAAGACCTGCACCCCAGAAAGCCGCGCAATAAGCTGCTCTTTGGGCAGTGACTTCGTCAGGGTCTCAACGACCAGACCCTCACGCGCCATCGTCTCGACAGCCGTCTGATGGATGTTTTCTAGCAACAGGACTTTGAGCGGTGCTTTCGCGGACGCTCCGTGGGTTTTGGTGTGATGCATGAAATTCTAGCTTTCTGCTCGCTGTACAAATTGCGAGGTTTTTTGCACATTCTGCCGCATGCGTAGCCAAACACTTGCGGCGGTATCTTTGGTTTCTCTCGCTGGTCTGGCGATCTGCGCGGCGACTCTTCCCGCTTGCGTGGGC
>CALLYL010000785.1 GCA_937859535.1 uncultured Myxococcales bacterium | reverse complement strand
TAGGTGCGGTAACAGCACATCATCGGCGGAAGGTAGACTGCCCGGCTTTGGCGAACCGGCAGAAGGCTGCTCTTCTACCGGCAGTTGTGACGCCAGCGTGCGAAGCGCCTCCAGCGATGCGGGCCGTTCCACCGGTGACTTGGCGAGAAGCTGCTGACACAGCGTGACCCAGGCTGCGGGAAGCTGCGGTCGCCACATCCTTGGGTCGGGCGCGGGCTGAGACAGATGCTGCGCAACCCAATCGGGCCCCACAAACGGCAGTCTTCCCGTGAGCAATTGAAACAACGTGATCCCGAGCGAATACAGGTCGGTGGCAAAGCTGAGCGGTCGTCCATCGAGCTGCTCCGGTGACATGTAGGCCAGCGTACCGACCAAGCTCTCGGTCTGCGTCGCCCCAAGCTGTGCCAACAGCGCCGCCCCGAAGTCCCCAATCTTGGTGTTGTGCGTTTCGTCGAGAAACAGGTTGTGTGGCTTTACATCGCGATGCAGCACCGCCGCTGCATGGGCCGCCACAAGTCCGGCCGTCACATCGAGCAGCACCCGCTTTGCCTTCCCAAGCGGTAGCGGCAAGGGCTGTTCCCCGAGAGAGCCGCCGCGCATGTATTCCATCACCAGGATGCCGGCCGTCTCGGAGAAATCATGGATCGCGACAATGCTGGGATGTCGCAAGGTGCGCAGGATGTTCGCCTCGGTGCAGAAGCGCTGCCACTTCTGTGAGCCCTCGCTACCCGTCGCAGACAGCGGCAACAGCTTGATTGCCACCGGCTGCTTGGTCACGACATCCTCGGCGCGAAACACTCGACCCATGCCACCGGCCCCGAGCAGTTTTTGCAACCGGTACCGCCCGAGCAAAAGCTTCGGTGGCACGTGTGCCATCACCGGCTGCGCGGCCAGCCAGTCCTGCATGGCGAGTGGGGCCTGCGGATGGCGCGCTCGATAGGCATCTAGCAGTGGCAGCCCCGCTTCGGGGAGCCCAAGCTGACTCAGTCCGGCTGCGATGGCTGGTTCCAGTTCATCGAGCAGCGTTCCAGTTGGCGTGGACTGTTCAAGCAGCTTCCATCGGGCCGCTTGCAGCAACTTGACCGCTTCTTCGCTACGTCCTTGGCGAAGGAGCAACATCCCGAGTCGCTGCGCCGGTGAGCGCGGATCTCGGCCCGGGCTGGTGATGGTCGGATCGCTGCTCTGTCGGTACAGCGCTTCGGCCTCGGATTCATCGCCGAGCTGCTCTGCGATGCGGCCTGCCTCCGCTGCCAGTCCGGCCTGTTCGAACAGAGCCAGCGCCGGTCGTAGATCGCCGAGCTGCTCATAGAGCGCCGCCGCTCGTTCCGACAGTCCATGCTCGGCCAAAAGCCGTGCGGTCCGTCGTATCATCGTCGGAGTAGACTCGCCAAGCGCACGGATCAGCGCATCCACTCCACCAACGTCCTGCGTCCCCAGTGTCTTTTGCAGGGCTTCTAGCAGTGACTCTGCTTGCGCAGCATGCGACGATTCCGACGACACCAAAAAAATCTACCAGACCGTGTAAGGCGCGGGAAACGATCGCGTTTGTAAGGCAACACGGAGGGACTCACGATGCGCCTGGGCAAGACTTGGCTCTCGAAGCTCACGATGGTGGGCTTGCTTTCAACATCGCTGTGCGCCTGTCATCAGTCGAATCAGAACATTCGGCCCGACTATCCTGCCGGTGGCGATGGCGCGGCGGTAACCAGCTATCCACCAAACGATCCGGCGGCGGAATCGCAGGTCTACGGTGGTGGCTCGCGGGCAGACGATGGCTCGGGTGGTCGGCAGCAGGGCGGAATGCCTGCTCCTCCCGCCACGGCACCGTCTGCGCTGGCTGACAAGCGGATGCAACAAGAGGCGTATGCTCGGCGACAGGTCGAGCGTCCCGGTCTGGGCACCGAGTACGGCGAAAATCGGTACTCACCGGTTCGCGACGTGCCGTTTGAGCGAGGCAGCGCAACGCCGCTGTTTCTGGGCAGCCTTCACTACAATGACTCCCAAGGTGCCGAGGCTCAGCGCGACCGCTTGATCCGTCGCTATTATCCCGGTGAGCCGGTGTGGCGGACCTTTGCGGGCAATCGTCCGACGCCGTGGGTGGGCGTGACCGTTGCCATCGTGGATGAGTCGGGCCAGCCCCTGCCGTCGTATCACCTGGCGAACCACATCTTGGTGGTGGGCGCAGCGGGTCAGCGCTATGCGATCCAGGTCGAAAACCGTACCGGACAGCGCTTCGAGTTGGTGGCCTCGGTCGATGGTCAGGATGTCGTGGATGGCCGGTCAGCCAGCCTCGACAAGCGCGGCTACATCGTTGATGCCTTCCACCGCATTCGCGTTGATGGTTTTCGCCGCTCTATGAGCGAGGTTGCAGCGTTTCGCTTTGGCTCGGTCCGCAATTCCTACGCCGCCAAGACCTCAGAGTTTGGCGATCGCAACGTGGGTGTCATCGGCGTTGCCTTGTTCGGTGAGCAGGGCGCGCCACTGCCCGCCTACGGTCCCGACCTCGATGATGAGGCCCGTCGCCGCGAGGCTGCCGATCCGTTCCCGGGCCGCTTTGCCCCACCGCCCCCACCACCCACACCGCGTCCTTACTACTAACGACCGTCGTTGTCCGTACGATTAACCATCCTCGTTGCGCCTTTCGGCACCCAGCGTGAACACCGTGAGCGCCGAGGCCACTCCCTTTAGGTAGACCTCTCCCGCTTCCTGCACCGGCAGCACCTTGGCGACGCGCACGGCCACTTCCTTACTAAACAACAGCGAGGGTAGCGGTTCTCGCGCCTTGCCTTCCAGCCGAGCCGCCACGTTGACGTTGTGGCCGATCACCGTAAACTCCAGCCGGTCGACGGTGCCCAAGTATCCTGCGACGACCTCTCCGACGTGAATACCGATACCGGCACGCAACGTGATGCCTTGTGTCAAAAGCCGCTGATTGTAGCGCTGGAGTCGCTCTTGCATCTGCTGCGCCGCCCGTACCGCTGCTACCGCTGGGTCTTGTGGACCTTGGGTACCGAGCAGACCAAATACCGCTAACACCGCATCCCCGATGAACTTGTCGACGACGCCGTGCTGCTCGAGGATCGCCGCCACCATCTCGGCAAAGTAGCCGTTTAAGACCTCGATCAGCCGCTCGGGGGGCAGTGACTCCGACAGCGGTGTAAAGTCGCGCAGATCGCTAAACAGGATCACCGCTTCCCGACGCTGACCGCCTAGCTCGGCGGTGCGACCGGCCTTGGCGTACTTTTCGATGAAGTCGCTCGCGACCTGCGGCGACACAAACCGCCCAAACGCCTCGCGAATCCGTTCCCGCAAGAGCAGCCCGCTCGCCATCTCGTTGATGCCGGTTGCCACCAGTGCTAGCTCATCCGCTCGACTGGTCATGGCCGCCGGTAGGAAGTTGCCGTTTCCCACTTGTCGAACAGCCACCAGCAAGCGCTCGCTGTCCCTGCGTAGGCTTCGTCCAAATAGCAGCGCCGCAGTGAGTGCTGCTCCCGTGAACACCACGGCCAGTAGAGCAGACTCGACGACGTGACGAGTGACTCCGCCCAGCTCATGGACCACGCGCAGCAGCGTCAAAAGGAGCACCAGCGCGGGGGCCGTCGTAAACACCACGTAGCCCTCGATCAGCCGCCGCCCCATTCGTTCGCGTAGCGGTGCCGCAGCATCGGGCGATGGATTTGGCAGCGTTTGTTCGAACAGCAGGTACTCGAGCTGACCGACGATGCCTCCCCCGAGCACCCAGTATCCGATCGCGAACTTAAAGTGACTACCCATCGGGAAGGTCCGATAGAGCAAAAAGTGCAGCCCGATGGCGAGGCACCCCGCTGCAAACCACGACCAGACCGAGCGCAGGTGCGCCGTCCGGGCCGCTGAGCGGTTGGCGCTACCGTCGAAGGGCAGGCTCAGTAAGTAGTAACGCAGGGCAAAGTGACCGAGCGAAACCACCGCGATGTTCCGACCCAGCGTGTCGGTGGACAGTGAGCAGATAAATACGCAAACCAGGCGGGCGTAGACGAAGCTAAACAGCGCCACCAGCACTGTTCCGACGAGCAGCGCAAGATGGACGCGTGCAGTGAGCCGAAGTGTTTGGGCACTCATGTACAGACGCAGCGCCGCCGGTTCGACGCGATGCCGCAGTTCATTTGAGCACAGCTTGTCCGCCCGCGCTGATCGACAATTCTTGGCATCCCTCCAAATGCTTCGAGACCTGCGGTGAGGCCACGCTATAATGGCGGACCTATCGTCGAGACTGGCTGTCCGGCTGGTCGTCCTTTAAGAAGGAGAAACTATCCATGAAGATTCGTACCTTGGCCTCTGTTTGTGCCGGAGCCTGTGCTCTATCAACGCTGCTGCTCACGGGCTGCCCATCCGATCCGGTCGGCCCTATGGATACCGCCGACATGACGCAGGCCGACATGACGGCAGCCCCGCCGGACTTCAGTGGCGCGGCGGCACCTGTCAAGGTCACGGGGTTTAGTCAGCCAGTCTCTGCGTTCTGGGATTCGACGAGCAACGCCTGGTACGTCTCCAATGTTGGCAATCCCAACCTCACCGACCCCAAGACCTTCAAGAACAACATGAGTGCGTTCATCTCGAAGGTTCCCGCCAACCTGATGAACCCGAATCACAGTTGGTACCCGAACACCGCGACGCCGAGACTGAACACTCCATTCGGTCTGCGTGGCCAGGGCGGCAAGCTCTATGTCGGCAACGTGGACAAGCTGTGGGCGATCGATATCAACAATCCGACGGGAGTTGCGCCGGTCCAGAGCGGCATGGTGGCCGCTGCTGCGCTGGCTGGCCTCAACGGTTTCCCAGCGTTCCTGATTGACGTTGCGCTCGATGCGGCCGGCAACATCTTTGTCGTGGATGCAACGGGTGGACGGCTGCTCAAATGGACGACACCGTTTGCAGCCAACAGCCAGCCAGCAATCCTCACCACTCAGCTTTCGCTGTTCGGTGCCAGCGGCCTGTATATCGATGGCAACGTGGCGGTGATGGCCGAGGCCGGCATCAACCAAGTGATCATGCAGGCCGGTGGCATCAGCACCTGCAATCTCGATGGCTCGAACCTCAAGCGGCTGCTGACCAGCTCGCTGATGTCGCTCGCCTATCAGGGCATCGAGAAGGACACGATGGCCAACAAGTACCTCATCGCTTCCCCAGCCGATAAGGCGGTCTATTACATCGACCCAGCGACTGGCGCTCGGGCCGTGGTGCGCAACGTTGCTGCCGATGGTGCAGGCACTGCGACGGATATTGGCTGGGATCCCGCTGGTCGGATGCTCGCGGTTCCAGACTCGGGCGCTGGCGTGGTTCTTTTCTACAAGCTGTAGTCGCCGCTTCTTTGCCCCTGCCACCACTCTCCCTCTCTTTTGTGTTTGTCTAAGGAAGGACAAACAGCGTCCTAAGCGTCCTAAGCGTCCTATGAGTTCGTAGGCAGCGACGGAAGTGTGAAGCTATGTTCACTGGACGCTGTTTGCGCAGCCAGCGTCCTATAGCGTCCTACAGCGTCCAGTGAACGAAAGTTCACACTTTGGGTTGTCGGCTGCGCTGTGGCATCTGGCGTGCCCTTGCAAGCGATCCAAGCTGCTTGGACGTCCAAAATGAGGCTCACCGCTGTCGGAACACCGACGTTGAAGTGCGGCAGTTGGTATCTGTCCCGGCGACCGCGTGCTAGCGGTTTTGGATGGCAAAGAAAAAGTCACGCCCCTTCTTGATGTTGCTGGGGGGAATTGCGGTCTTAGGTGGCGGCGTTGCCGTTTTGGCCAGCAAGAAGCCGCAACCTAAGCCCATGCCTAAAGCGCCTGAAATTCAGTGCATCAAGGCACCGTGCGATCTGTGGTCGGAGGGTTCCAATGGCCAAGCGCAGTAGCTCGATCGGATGGGTGGTGGCTGGACTTGCCCTCCTGACTGGGGGCGTCGCGATTGCGGCGACGTCCAAGCCATCGAGGAAGCCCGAGGGCAGTGGTGAAGACTCAGAACGCGGCGATCAAGGCCCAGCGCCGAGTCCCCAGCTCCGAGACCCCGATGTGTCCGAGTCGGCTTGGGCGGCCAAGGTTGACGAGCATCGCAGAGGTTTTGCGGTTGCCAGCCAGCAGCTCGCGGAGTGGGGGAAGCAGAAGAGGGCAGAGGATGAAGCGGATGCTGAGTCGCAAAAGACCCGAACCGAAGCGGCTGCCGGGATCTCGGTGGTCGGTGGCACGATCGCCAGCTTGACGGGTCCGATCGCTGGTCCTGTGATCGCTCTGATCGTCGCGGGCATAGCGGCGATGGTTCGCTACACCAAGTCCTGGGGCGGAATCATCACTGGCGGCGATCGGCGCGAGTTCACCGGATGGCGGGAAGGTAGCTATCACTACCGAGACATCCCGGTGTATGGCCCGGAAGCAGAGCGATTCTGGGCAATCTGCGAGCGTGTCACGGTCCGACAGGAACAACTGGAGGCATTCAAGGCGCTGGTGGCTGCCTATCCAAATGGACCCGGTCCATCCGAGGTGGCCGTCAGTTCCACTGGCGACTATGACTACCTTTTCAACCCATCCAGGCCCGGCGATCTATCGCAGCGAGCCCGCGATGCGCTGGAAGTGTTTGGTCAGCAGGTATACGTGCCAGCGGACGTAACGCTAAGGGGACCACGAGGATTCGACCCAAAAAATCCTCGGAATTGGAAGGTTCCCGGCGAGCGACTCAACGTCCTGGATCGTGTGGTGTTGGTGGACCCAGCCAGCCCGGCAAGAGGCATGTAACTACACCGGCCTTGCGAACACGACGACAGCGATCAGCCCATCTGTTGAGCTGAATCCGAATTGAACCTCTCGATCCATGGCCGCTGGTGGTGGCTCTCCATCTTTCAAAAGGACAGTTCGAAGCGCGAAGGAAGGCCTTGGTAGCTTCGCCAACACAGACTCACGAGTCTGTTTGCGGAGCAGCCAGGCGCGGATCTGCTGTTCGGCCTCTGCGCAAGCAGCCATGGCATGCAAGTATTCGGACGGTTCAAGTTTCTGCTCGGTCAGCACTTCGTTGATCTTGCGAGAGCTA
>CALLYL010000784.1 GCA_937859535.1 uncultured Myxococcales bacterium | reverse complement strand
TGACACCATTCGACGCGCCAGAGTCCCCGCGTAAGCCGTTGCTAACACCATTCGACGCGCCAGAGTCCCCGCGTAAGCCGTTGCTGACACCATTCGACGCGCCAGAGTCCCCGCGTAAGCCGTTGCTGACACCATTCGACGCGCCAGAGTCCCCGCGTAAGCCGTTGCTAACACCATTCGACGCGCCAGAGTCCCCGCGTAAGCCGTTGCTGACACCATTCGACGCGCCAGAGTCCCCGCGTAAGCCGTTGCTAACACCATTCGAGCCGCTTGGCTCATGAGCCGCTATTGGCAGCCCGCCACGGTGGTGAGCGGCCTAAGCTTGGCGCAACCGGCTTGGATGAAGTCGTGGTCGCTGATGTGGTAGAGGCGCGCTTCCCCTTCCGCGAGTAGCACCACCAGTTGTTTGCCATCGGCGCTTAGCTCTGCCGACAGCGGCACCTTGGGTAGGTCGAGCAGCGCAAACACCTGGCGGCCGTCGCGACGGGACCATACGCGGACCGAGTGATCGGCGCTGGCGGTCACGATGTAGTTGCCATCCAGCGAAAACTCAGCCGAATACACTGCTGCACTGTGGCCATGAAGCGCGTGCAGCGTCTCACCCGTCGGGGTGCTCAGCACCGCCACCGAACCATCCTCCGCCGCCGACACCGCCACCGCATCGGCATTGGCATGGGACAGCGCGACCGAGCGCACCTTCGCCGGATGTTCGTGTAGGCTCCGCAGCCGCTCACCGCTCACGGCCTGCCACAACAGCACCCGCCTCCCGGCCCCAGACAGCACAAGCTGGCCGTTTTGCGATAGGTCAAGGGCCGTTACATCATCCAGATGCGGTAGCCGAGAGCCCTGCTTGTGGACGCCCTGGCGCATGTACATCACCTCGGCGTGGTGACCCATCCCGAGCACCACCGGAAAGCCCTGCGGAGGATCATCGTCCGGCGACACCATCGCGGTCAGCGTCTGCACCGGCAGCGGGCTCCGCAACTGGTTCATGAGCTGCCCTTGGTCGGTAAAGCTCATCACCCGACTGTCGACCGACACCAGCACTTGGCTGCACTTGTACTTGACCGCCACGGCGCGCACTTTGGCCCCCTCCGGCAGCGCAAAGTCCGTAGACAGCGGCTGTCCATCGCCATCCCACAGCGACAGCCCGCTCGCCGCCGCCGCCAGTAGAAACGGCTTCCCTGCCACGCTCGGAGAAAACGGACACAGCTTGATCTGCGACAGCCCTGGCTCCGGTACCCGCAAAAAGGGCAACCGCAGCCCGCCCTTGCCCACCGCCATCACCGACCGGCGGAGCAGCAGCGAATCGGGCTGAGACAGCGGGCCGGGTTTCGCCTGAACACTTTCGAGCAGTTCTCGCAGCGCCTGCGCCTCGTTGGACAGTGGTGGAACCGTCACCCGCGCTGGCTCTGGCTCTAGCTCGCGCAGCCGAGCATCAATGTTCTGTCGAACTCGCTCGTGCTCTTGGCGGTCCAGCTCGGTGCTCAGCTTGTCCTCTTTGCGCTGCTGCAAGCGAGCCAAGACCGTTTGGGTGTTGCGTCGCAGCTCGATGAGCCGCAGATCCGAGTCCCGCTTCTGCTGCGTCAGGTGTCCCACCTCGCGCTCTTTGCGCTGAAGCTGCCGATTGGCGACACCGAGTGCCGCGTACAGGTCACCGACCTCCCCTTCGAGCGACACGATCCGGGTGGTCAGCTTCTCGATCTGCTTTTCGGCATACGAGCGGTATTCCGTGAGCAACTTGATCTGCGACTCGCGCACCGCCGCCTTGCTATCGGCGTCCTTTCTGTCGAGGATGCGTCCGTACGTCTGATAAATCGCAAACGGGAGCAGAGACAGAAGGCCCACCACCGCCAGCACAAACAGCGTCCGCTTCTGACGCTCCTCGCGATCGCGGACGTGCTGGCTGCGCCCGATGAACTCGGCCAGATCCGGCGGCAGCGACTGTCCACTCTTGGGAATGGTATCGAGCGCCCGCTCAATCTCGATCCGCGACAGCGAAAACGCGGCGCTGCGATCGTTTTCCCAGTACGCAAACAGCTTGTCGGTCAGCCAGTCGGGCGTCGCTTGGTCGCGCTCTTGAATCCACTTGGCCCCGAACACCTCGCGAAAGATGCGATTGCGGGCAATCAGTCGTCGCTCATCCCCGCGCTGTCGCAGCTTGACCATTCCGGACAAAAGCAGCAGCGACTGGAGCCGATCCTGCGGCTCGTAGACCACGCGATCCCCGACGTAAATGCGCCGATACAGAGTCACCGCGCTGTGGCGATCGTGCTGGTCGCTGATGTGCTGAAACTGGGCTTCGGCAAAGCTCAGGTTGGGATCTTTGTGTCCCGATAGAAACAGCGTGGTCACCGCCGCTTTGACCAGCTCGCCCGGCAGCCCTTGATCCGTCGGTGGATGATCGACCAGATGCTGCCACAGCCGCTGCGTCATGTAGGGATGACCGTCGGTCCACGACATCACCGCCTGGAGCCAGTCCTCGCCACTGCCCGGCAGAGCCGACAAACCTGGCAAAAACACCTCGGCCTGCCGCGAGGTAAAGTCGTCGAGCAGAAGCCGCGTGTTGTCGAGGTTAAACGGCGAGCGCACCGGGTCTTTGATCAGCTCCTCGGGAGTCGTCACCCCAATCAGACAGAACGTCAGGCGCGGCCTTTTGCTAAACGACCCGCGAACCTCTTCGTACAAAGAGCGCAGCGACGCAAAGAACGCATCGGTTGAAAAGCGAAAGTCGGGGCTTAAGACGGTGTCGATTTCGTCGAAGAAGATCACCACCGGCGCATCGATGTGGGGCAGCACTTCCTCGTGAAAAAAGCTCGTCCACAGATGAACCGGGCCGCTGTGGGCATGACGCGCAAAGAACTCCGGCGCGGAAAACGGCAGCTCCAGTTCCTTGGCGGCGCGCTGAATCAGCCCGCGATACCACTCTGCTTCCGGGGGAAAGCCAAAGCCCTGGAGGTTGAGGCTGGCCGCCCGCGCTCCTCGCCTTCGCAGCTCGCTGATGGCCCGTACCCGTAGGCTCGACTTGCCAATCTGCCGCGTGCCAAGGATGTAACACAGCCGTCCTTGCAAAAGCTCTGCCACCAGTCGGTTGTCGGCCTCTCGCTCGACGTAAAACGCCTGACCGAGCGGCACCACCCCACCGGCATGAAAGCGCCGAGCGGGCAGCGGAGCCATCTTGGCCATGTTGTCTGCTGAAGCCATGTCCTGCTATCGCTGCTCACGCAGGTAGTCTTCGTACAGTGGATACCGAAGCTTGAGCCCCGACGGAGTATTCCGTGACAGACCGCTGCTGAGCAGTCGCTGCCTTTCCACCGGCGTAAGCTGCCCACCCCGCAACAGCCGCTGCACCGCATCGTCCAGCTCGGGACTGCGCCGAATCCACTGACGCACCGACTCCAGGTGATGCAAACAGACCCGCTGCAAGTGCTCGCGATCGAGCTGCAACACGCCGATTCGGCTGGCATCGTCGAGAATCCGCCGCAGCAGGTTCGGCTGTCCCCCAACCACCTGGAGCAGTGCATCGGTGGCCACCTCGGCCCCCGGAAGCTTTTCGTAGCCGCGAATCAGGCGAACCAGCTCGTCGCGGCTGAAGTCATCCACATCGATCCGCTCGGCATGATTCAAAAACTGCGAACCATGGATGACCTCCTGCGGCGACTCCATCGTCGAGATCACCGTGATGAGGCGCAGCGACAGCCAGCTTGGCGAGCCCTCCCCGGCCAGATGCAGCGACTGCTGGGTGCAGTCCGCCCAGTGCCGCAGCATCCCAAACACCTCGGCCCCAAGCGGGCTATGGAGCAAAAGGTTCGCGGACAGCAGCACCAGCGACAGCCCCGCTTGCAGGCGCGGAAAGATGTCTTCTTCGAGCAGCCAGTTGAGCCGCTCAATGTGGTCATGCTGTTCAAAGCGCGCCTTCACCCACTGCGCATAATCCTTTTCGCCGGTCCGCTGCGACACCGCACGGGCAATCCGCAGCGCCATCCCCCGCAACACCCCGTCGAGGTGATCGCGGTGATCGAGCCGAAAGTTGGCAAAGTCGAGCAGCACCTCCAGCGGCTTGCGTCCCCGCTTGGCTTCGTCGCTACGTACATCAGAAAGGACATGCCGCAGCAGGGTCTTTTTGCCGCAGAACGCCGGTCCCCACAGCACGACCGGGTTGTGCGTCTCCCCGCGCAGATAGCGCCGCAGCGGCAGCTCGAGTCGCTCGCGGACCACGTAGTGTTCCAGGGAAACCGACGCCAAGCTCGCCTCGGTGGCCGCCTCTCTGGCAATCGCCGGATCGGACGATGATCCCCGCAGTGAAGCGTCACCAACCGGAGCGGCACCTGAAACTGGCACCACCACCGGCGGGGGTCGCAGCCGCTTGATCGACACCGGGCGCTGGAGCTGACCATCCGAGTGAAGATAGTAGCGACGGTTATCGGGCTCGAAGCGCCACTCACCGTCTGCTTTCTCGACGTATTCACGCGGCCACAGGCGCAACAGCCCATCGTCGAGATCCATCTGCCCGACGCTGTAGCCGTGAAGGCGTGTCTCGTGGCTGTCTTTGCCAAAGCGATCCCGGCTCCACAAGGACGCCGCTTGAATCCGAAAGCGCTCGCTGCCGCCGCCCTCGCTGTGCTGAGACACCTGCGGCTCGTGCATGTGACCGTACAGGTGCGCGGCGAACCGTTCCCGCTGAATCAGCAGCGACTTGTAGCCTTGCAGGCTGCGCTCGTTGAGCCAGTCGGGAGGATGGTGTGATAGCAGCAGCGCCGCGTCGTGGCTCTCCTCCCAGCGCTGTCCGGCCACTTGGATGAGCTGACGCGGGCTCAGCTCCAACCGACCTTTGTAATAGCCGTCACCAAGCTGCAAAAATGCCGAGTTTAGGCCGGCCACAAACAGCTTGGCCCCGTTCTTTTCGATGGTGGCCCCGAAGTCTCCCGGCAAAAAGCCGTTCGCTCGGACCTCGACCCACGCTGGCAACGGATGCTTCTTGAGCCACGCCTTAGCAAAGGATCGGTAGTTGGCAAACGCCGTCAAAAGCGGCTTGTGATACTGGACGTAGTTCTTCGACTCGTTGTCCCAAAAGGCGTCCTGCACCTTCGGATTCTTTTCCCAGGCGTCGAACACCACCGCTGCCATGTCGGAGCCATCGGGCCGCACCAGATCGTGGTTTCCCGGCACCGCCAGTAGCACCGGCTCCGAACCTAGCTCCCGCAGTCGCCCGATCAACATATCGAGAAACACACCGAGCGCCTCGAACTGTTTGGCTTCACCGCTCTGGGTGAGATCGCCGGTGAACAGCACCAGATCGATCGGCCCATCACGATGCAAAATCTCCAGATCGCTGAGCAGCCGACGCAGTAGCTCGGGAACCTCAGTCTTCTGATCGAGGCGATTGACGCCCTGATGAAAGTCGGACAGGTGCAGCCAGCGTATCCGTCGGTCCCTACCCATCTTGGCCCCCGAGCAGCGCAGCAACAGCCTGACGTAAACCCTTCACGCGCCACCCTAGTATTGAATCTACGACAACTGGAAAGCCGCGAAAAATTTGGCGCACTCAAAGCCTGAATCTCCCTCGCAAGCGAGATATTTCAGGCAGCACTCATCCGCTCACAGTTTTCGTAGCTTCAACACTTGGCACTCTTCCAACGGGGAGCCGTCGGGCTTTCGCGGACAGATCCGCAGTACCGTCGGCAGAACTTCCAAGCGGAGGTAGTGGTGTTCGTTGGCGAAAAACTGCGGCTGGTTTTTGCAGCGTCGTCGCCGAGGATCGCAGCGCAGCGGCCGTAGCTCGGCTCCACCACCGCCGGTCACGATGTAGTCGAGTCCTTGCCGCTGACCGCGCTCGAAGTCGTGGTCGTGTCCCGAAACCAGCAGCGTCGTGCCGTGCTTCACCAAGATCGGCACCAGGTGCTTTATCGCCGTTGGATAGTCCCCATGCCAGCCCACCGAAAACGGGCCTTCGTGCATCCAGGCGATGATCGCTCGCGGCTTCGGAATTTGGGCCTGAGCCCGGCTGAGATCGGCATCCAGCCAGCGGTGCTGCTCGGCTTTGCCCGCTTGGTTCGAGTCGATGCTGACAAAGTGGACCCCGGCGATATCCACGCTGTAATAGCCCCGCGCTGCTTCGCTCAGGTTTGCCATCGGCTGAGTCGGCGGGCGAGTCTCCGCCAGCACCCGGCTCGGGGGCACCGATTCCAGCGGTGGCGGGGCCAATTGCGGCGTAAACATCGTCTGAAACAGTGCAAACAGCCGAGCCGCCCCCTGTTTGCGCAGCGCATAGTCGTGATTGCCCGGCGAGATATACACCGGCGTCCGAGACAGAAGCGGGGCCGTCACCGCGAAGAAGCGATCCCAGTCGCCCTCCTCGGTGCCGCGCTCGACCAGGTCGCCGGTGTGCAGCACCAAGTCGGGATCTTCGGCCAGGATCGCTTGGAGCACCTGTGCATGCACCGGATGACCCGAACGACTGTCGCCATAGACCACGACCTTGAGCGGCATCCCAGCCGAAGGCGGCGTATGAAAGGTCTGGAGCGGCAGATCGCTACGCTTCTGAAGATCCCCGAGCAGCGCCGCCTGATAGTGGTACAGCGTCCCCGGCTTGAGCCCCGTCAGGTGCAGACGATGCACCGTTTGCGGTGGCCCCGCCGTTTCCAACTCGCGGTCGCGAGAATGCAGCTTTTCGCCTTTGCCGTAGCGCAGCAGCACCCGCGATGGCAGCTCGGTTTCGACCGTCACATCCATGGTGGTTTCCGTCATGCGTTCGATGTACGGACCCCGAAGCAGCCGTGGACCCGACAGCGCGACCAGCTCGGCTTCCACCTGCGGACAGCGCAGCGGCGACTTCGGATGAACCTCCAGCGCGAGCACGTTGCCGTGACCCCGCAGTTGCAGGTTCGATACCGGAATGTAGTAGCGCTCGGGATCGGATGGTCCACGATCGCTGGCCAGCGGCGGCAAATCACCCGGTGGCGGTTCGGCGAAGCGGCTGCGCACGACCTCGAATCCGTTCAGATGAGCGACCACACCGTCGCTGTAACGGACCCGTAACAGCAAAGTGCCCACGCTGCCCGTCATGCCGGGTGCACCGGAAAAGTCGAACTTGCGACGGATATACAAGCTGCCGCCACAGGCCGGTAACAGCGGCTCGAACAGCTCTTTGGCCGACCGACCCGAGCGCTTGCCAAGGACGGGTGAGGAGACGAGCGGGGCCGCCGGAAATGCACTGGCCAAGCCGGCACGAATCGCGGCGCCTACCACTTCGAGCACCGCAACTGGGGGCGAGTTGACCAGGCCGCCATCGGTCGCAAGCTCACGCTGGGGCGTCTCTGGCTCGCTGCCCGGTGGTAGCGGTTCTTCGCTCAGCGGGCTCGGCGTAGACACGACAGACTGCGCACTGGGAGTGAGCCCAGCCACCTCGGCAGCGACTTCAGTCTTGGACCACAAAGACGGCACCACCACCACCGAGCCTGAGGCATCACGGGCGAGGCTCGGCGAGCCGCTGCTGGTAAACCGCTGCCACTGCGAATCCTCAAAGTCGGGACGGGTCCAGTCCTCTGGTGGTGGCCGAAAGCTCCGCAGCATCTTCGCTTGGTCGATTGCAGCGACGCTGTGTGACAGCAGCACCGGCTGCGCCAGCGGTGCATCCGAGGCCAGCAGGCTGATCGCACAGGCGGACAGACTGCCGACCACTAGGCCGAACAGTCTGCCGGAGCGTCTAGCCATGAAGCGACCCAAATGCATGCAGCGTCCATTTTGGCAAAATCTGCGGCTTGCTGTCGGAAAAGGACACCTGGCTTGTCAGATCGCCTAGCTATATGTGAAATGAGAAAGCGTCGAGGACTGACCGATTGGCTTGCTGGAACGCCTGAGGGGTAGCGATGAAGGCGTGTAATCCACTTCGCACTGCGCGAGATTGTGCGCGGCATCATGCGCAGGCAGGTACGCAACATTCGCACAATGGTTGAACCTTCGAGCATCTGACGTTTTCAGACTTTCCGACGACAAACCTTGGGCATAAGAGGAAGCAACATGGCAGACAAGCCTGGCGCGCCCCATGCATTAGAGGGCGAGCAACAACCACCCGAACAGAAGGCCAAGGAGCAGCCTCAGATGATCCAGGCATCTTTGGGAGAACGAGATCGTGCAATCAAGATCCTGGCGAAGTCCATCTTCCGCGAGCTGAAGATGAACGGTTACGAAACCCGCCAGATCGTCGCCCTGTCGTCCGAGCTACTCGGACTCGTCACCACCAACATGAAGCCTGGTGGCATCGACGGTGGCGGTTAACCGTGCTCGGGGGGGCGACCGAGCAGCCACCTATTTCCGCGAGGTCAGCGCACTTCGATGGGAAGTCTGGCGGTGACGCTCCCCGTCGTGCCTCCGAAAAAGCCGACCGACACTTGATAGTTCCCTGGAAGAAACGCGGCCCCTTCGCGTTGGCCCGTGTCAGAAGGCCCTCGCCAGGTATGACCGCTCCACGAGATGGTGCCGGTGCTGGTCTTGGCATCCACGGTCACGGTGCGGGCGAGATCCGGCGCGCAGCATCCGGTGTCACATAAACAGTACTGCTGTTCGATTCCGGAACGGCTGGTGCCGCCAATCATCCAATCAACAAAAGAGAGCGGATCTGCGGAGTATCTACGACAGCTCCCGCAGCCTACGCTGGCACTCACAGAGATCGGCGGCACCGCTGCGCTGGTGACCACCTCATATGAAAAGACTGCGGACTCACCGACACCGAATACGCACTTGTTTGCGCGAATCGAGATGGCGACGCCTGGCAGCGATCCAGTCACTCCCTCCACACTGCAAGGGGGTCCGGTCGGAATCAACGAGCCATCACTGGCACAGCCGATGATCAGTCCACACAGGCCCAGTAGCAGCGCACTCTGAAGCGACATGATCGGACTCCTGCAATGGGTCTTTTTACCCCTGAACAGCGGAATTGGAAATGCGGATGGTGGGTGGCGTACAGAGGAACTGCGAGCAGATCAGGGCTTGATCTCGTAGGAATGGGAACCGATCGATTGTCCGTCGACCCAGAGCTCGAGCTTGTACTTTCCAGTGGGCCAATTGCCAGGAAGCTCCAGATCCAACGTGATGGTGGTGTCATCGAGCGGCCAGGCTTCGATGTCGACCCCGCCGACCTTCTGATTCTTGCCCGCCGAAGTATCGACAGCGGTGCAAACCCAGGTCACTTTGGCACCATCTGTCTGCGCCCCTTTGGTATCCACCGCAAAATACTGGTGCAGATCGGTGGGTTTGGGGGACGTCACTGGCTCGACTTTCCCACCGGCACCATCGCGGAAGATCCGGACGCCTTGGATTTTGATCGGAGTCTTCTTGGGAGCCAGCGCTTTGACCTGATATCCCACTTGGCCGATCATGCTCTTGCCATCGGATACATCGATTCGATAGTAGCCAACGGGCCACGGCCGGGGGGACGTAAGCTCGAGCGGAAGCCGACCTTCCTGGTCTATGGTAACGGGGGGAAAGCGCTTGACCTCTTTTTCGAGGCCAACGGTGGTCTTGAGAGCGACGACCCGCACCGCTGCCTGCTGCCCCGCTGCTGATTTGTCGAAGTACAGAATGAAGAGCTGCCGTTTCTGGTCCGCTGGCAGCTCATACCCTTTGACGGGCGTCCCGAAGTGACCCTTCTCGGTGTCGGGAAATAGCTTGAGATCGCGAATCTTCAGCGGTGTGCCGGCTGCCGCAGCAAAACCGCCTACCGCCAACGTGATCAACGAACCCACCTGCGCGACTAGAAAGAAGAGTCTCTGCATCATAACAACCATTTTCGCATGTGCGCGCCTGCGTGTCCATGCCCGCCTGGGACTCATCGTCGTGCAGAGGAAGCTGGAACAGAGAGACAGAAACAGCCGTTGGGCCAGACCTCACGTGGTCATCGGCAGCGTACGTTCAGCTCGGTCACCGTATCCGCAGCTACGTAGGTAGGCAGAAGCCCACGCTCATCCAGATCGAAGCCCCAGAAGGGTCCACAGCCGTCTGGCAACTTGATGGAGTACCATCCTGGCTTTACGTTCACAAAGATCGCCGACCCCTTGCTGGCTGTGCTCGATCGATTCTTGTCGAGCCAGTTGCTATCATTGAAGTAGTAGGGAGTCCCGAGCTGCTCGCCAAAGACCTGCCGATTCTGGGCCCCCTTCCACTCATCCCCATCGGGCTCTTGAATCTCAAAGTAGAGCAATCCGGTTCCGGGTTCGAAGTCCCGATCGACCTTCTTCGCCTGCAAATCCACCACGAAGTTATCCATCATGGCGGCTTCCCAGACCGGGCTGTTGGCGACACTACGTGCGGTATTGATCATGCCAATGAGCGGCCAGTACCCACTGTTCCGAAGCAGCACTCGCTGCTGGCTCCGCTCGGGCAGATCCTGAAAGACGAACTCGCCGCCCCCATCGCTCAAGATGCAATGGGTGGGTTGATCTTGCGCGTCGAGCAAACAGGTGTTCGCATTCCGTAGCGACAGGTTGAACGCGATGCCTCGCACCCGCCCCAGGATAAAAGCGCCCTGGTGTTCGCTGTTTTTGAAGTTGTCAATCGCTTCACCACAGCCACTGGCGACGAGCACCAACCAGCCGCAGGCGACCAAACCAAGCTGCCGAGAGTCCATGCCGCGCACGGTACTATCTGCCCCCACAGTCCTGTCAAGGGGCCCCGTGGTGTTCGCGAAGAGACGCTCTGCGCGATAGCTGATATCATGACCGCGCTACGACTCGACTTTTGATCCTCATACTGTCCTTGCTGTGTGGCATCGGCGTCGTGGATGCTGCGCGGCATCGCCCGTCCGGCAAGCGACACCACAAGTCGCTCCGAAAGCACGGCATCTCGCATCGAAAGAAGTCCCCTTCGCATCGAAAGAAGTCCCCTTCGCATCGGAAGAAGTCTCCCTCGCATCGGAAGAAGTCTCCTTCGCATCGGAAGAAGTCCCCTTCGCATCGGAAGAAGTCGCAGCCGCAGTTGTTGTCTCCCTACCTGGAGTTTCCAAAGGACGCCACGAGCACACCGGCCTATCGGTACGGAATGCTCTCTCGTGCTGCGTGCGAAACCGAGCTAGCGGCGCGCCAGATTCCGTTTCGTAGGGAAACGGCACGCGGAGTGACGGCACCAGTGCGGTTGACCGGACCCGTTCATGGAGTGGTGTTCCGAGGCAGTGGAACGGAGTCCGATCGCGCTGACAGTCCGCATGAAATCGTCGACTGTCGACTGGTTTTGGCGCTGGATGACAGCACCGGGATCCTACGCAAACATGACATTGTCGAAGTACGTCATCTGTCGATCTATCGGTTTCCCGCGAAGTCCTGGCCGAGACACAAGCCCGCACCTCGTCACATGGGGGCAGTGGCAATTGACGCCAGTCGCTTCATCAAACGAGACGGCCGCTTTCTCGATGTAGATCAGGACTTCCACGGAGCGATTGACTCCAAGACCTGCGGTGAGTTTGCAAGACCGCGACCCCCATCCGAGAAAGCCACGGAGCTGCGAGAGCTGCTCTGCGAACTCGTAGCGCACCGATTCTTTAACGTGGTGCTCACTCCGAACTACAACGCGCCCCACAAAAACCACTTTCACCTGGGAGTGGTCGCCGGAAAACAGTGGTTCCTCGTGCACTGAGCACCATTCCCGTTCACCCGCATCAGGAGTCCGCATTCAGCGTTACGGTTTGCACTGGAGGATCAGCGCGATCTCTTCTAGTAGCGTGGTGTCATCGCCCGCCATGCCATCCATGGCGGTCATTCTGCTTAGCACCGTGGCCGCGATCTTCTCTTCGACCGTGCCTTCGGCATAGGCGTAGTAGATCACGGCGCGCTTGCCATCGCGGTGACAGCGACCTTCGATCTGCTGAAGTTGAATGGCACTGTGGCGCAAATCGTGAACCACCAACGAGCGCGCCCGCTCCCCGCCGGGCAGCTCTCCCTGATGAAGCGAGATCGACTCGGTGACCGTAAAGATCACGGCGTCTAGCTGCCCGCGTTGGAAGGCCACCCGGGTCTGTTCGTTGGCCTGCGCAGACTGGGTGCCGTTTATCACGCCCACCGACCAGCCGTGGCCGGTGAGCTTTTCCGCGATCATGGCGCTGGTTTCTAGGAAAGCGACAGAGACTGCGACCTGCTCGCCGTTCCCGAGAAGATCATCGACAAAATCAGCGGTTCCAGTGGTGCGCAACAAGCTCGCCTTTTGGCGGAACCGGAGGTCAGCCGCCCATCCGGTCGGATGCCGGGTACTCCCTCCAAGTAGTCCCAGCTCGCGCCGAAACTCTCGCCAAGTGGCTTCGTAGAGCCGCTGACTTGCATGATCCAGTGCCGTCGCCGCCAGCTCGCGCTGCACCTCGGGCCAGCCCGCGATATCTTCCGGTCGTCTCCGCAGCCCAATCGCGTCTTTCCCTTTGTACAACAGCTCCGACATCACCTTGCGATCGGCCTCACTGGGCTCCCAACTCCAGTTCTTCCAACGTCCCTTGGCTCTGCCAATCCGAAGCTGCTTCATCAGTTGGCGAAACTCATCCATGTCCCCAGTCACGCCCCCGGTCGCATAGGTCAGGAGTCTTCCCAGATAAGACAGCTCGTGAGGAGACTGACCCGCCGTGGCACTTAGGTACATCGTAAACTGCGCCGCTGCGGCAAGCTGACGACACACCAGTGACTGCTGGGCACTTGGGTTGCGCAGGCGGTGACTCTCGTCAATCACCACAATCGGCCAGGTTCGCTTGGGGATGCCATGCTTGGCTCGCTCGTTGTTCTTGGCGCGAGTCGAGCGCTTCTTGCTATCCGGAGGAGGCAGCAGCAACGACTTGGTTTTCTCGAAGTTCAGCAGGGTGACGCGCTTGCTGGTCGCTACGGAACGGGCCATCGTACGTCGCCACTGCGGAATCGCCCCCTTGGGACAGATGATGAGCACTTCTGTCTCTGGCATGGCGCAGATTGCCAGCCAAGCAGACAGCGTCTTGCCCAGCCCGGTCAGGTCACCGAGCAAAAATCCCGGACGGCCCATCGCTCGGGCGGCCAACATGGCATCACGGGCGGCCTCCTGATGAGGTCGCGGAATGAAGTACGGTGGTTCGTAAGGAACAGGGTTCAGGTCCAATCCGCATCCAACCAGGGAGTGTTTACCGAGCCCGCTCGCATCGATCGCGGACGGCGGCCGACGGTACACCAGGGCCATCTGTTGTGACAATCCATCCGATCGCCGATAGTTGGCTGGATGTGGCGGTTTCTGCGAGTACCAATCGGAGGAGCGCTGCTCGGACTGCTGCTCCATCCGACTCTGCTCCAGGCAGAGCCGCGCCCCTTTGTCGTGCCGACGCTCCGTCCCAACGCCGGGCTCTTCGCGCTGCTCAACGATGACAAGGAGAGAGGCGTCGCATTCCATCTTCCCGTTGGAATCGCGATCGGTTGGACAAGCTCAGGAATCGGACGCCTCATCGAGAGAACGCCATGGCTGCTCCCCGAGCTATCCTATGAGCTACGCACGAGCGGACACCACACCAGCCACGCAGTCTCCCTAGGCTGCGGATTTGGTTACGGAGTCCTCCCGCCCATCATTGGTACATACACGCCAAGAATCGTGGTCGGGAGTGCCGATGGACAGGCAGCCTTCGGCTTTCGTCACGGCTTCGGGGTCCATATCCTGATGAGCGCCCTATCTTTTGAGTTATCGCATCAAGTGCTGCGCACGAGTGCGCTGACCACGCACGAGATCCAGTTCACTGCGGGACTCAACCTCGGCCTGTTGATCCTTCCTGCACTGTGGGATTGACCGCTCGGTCCGCCCTCGCCATCAGCCGGGATGGCGATGATTGTGCATGCCAAGCGGCCACTTTCTGGCTAAGAACTAACTACGAGCCGTGACCTCCTTGTCGCTTCTTTCAACGTGTCGCTTCGGACTGTGTGGTGGCGCTCTGTTCGTAGCCGCCATCGCCGCTGCAAATCCTGTCGCGGACCGCGATTCCGCCGAGTGGCCGTTTGCGCCCGACTCACCGTGGAATACCCCGCTCGGCACCGCCGCTGCCGTCGAACCCGCCGACTCGCCCTGTTCGCGCATGCTGGTCGATGAAAAGCTGGCCGCAGACGTGAACGCCGAGCAGTGGAGTCATCCGATCTACTTGGCCACCGCGACCGATCCACTCGTCAAGATCGTCGTCAAAGGCGAGCAAGTCGCCACCATCCGTGTCCCCAAGTCCGCCGAGCCCGCCAAGCCACGTAGCGAAGACAGCGACGCGCACCTACACATCATCGACCCCGAGCGGCGCTACGTTCACGAGCTATGGCACGCCAGCCGCCGGAAGGCCGGTCACATTCTGGCCGAGGGCTACACCAAAAACGACCTGCGCGGACCCGGCGTGGGTGAAGGCGGCGAGCGAGCCTACGGTGGCAGTGCCCTTGGCGGACTGATTCGGCGGCGCGAGCTGACCCAAGGCATCCGGCATGCGCTGGCGATGGCCCTGCCCCGCTCTCACCTTCGACTCGGTCCGGTCTGGCCCGCGACCAAACAGGACGATGGGGCCGAGTCCACCTATCGCGGCACCATCCCGATGGGGCAGCTTGTGACTCTTTGGCCCACGCAAAACCTCGACGCACTGGGGTTGAGTCCCGCAGGCAAGGTGCTGGCCCGAGCCCTGACCCAGTACGGTGCCTATGTCGTCGACGCGTCTTCCGATTTGACCTTCTATGCCGAGCCGAGCGCCGAGCCCGATTTGCAGCCGCTGCGCGCCGACCTCGCCAAGCTCCGACCGCTCTTCCGCTGTGTCGGCAACGCCAGCAAAGACGCCGTGGGTGGTCCCGGTTCTCGGGTTGCCCCAGCCGCCCCACCGCTGCGCCAGCCGCTGCCTGAAAGCGAAGCGAAGGCGGTCGCAAAATCCACCGCCAAGGGCAAATCAGGCGCTAAAGGCCCGCAGGGTAAAGCTCGGCAATAAGCGCGTGCAGGTCTTGCGCCCGATCGGGCGCGACCGTCAGCAGTGCCCGGGCGTACAGCGGTCGCAGCGACTTGTCACGGAGGCTGACCAGGCCTCTCCGGGCCTCGCGACGCAGCGGATCACCTTGGCTGCAAAACACGGCCAGCAGCCGCTCCACCGCCCGAGGGTCGGCAATCCGCGACAGCGCCGACACCAACGCCAGTTGCACCGCCGGTTCGCGAGACTCTGACAGCAGTTGACCGAGCGTGCTCAGCAGCTCGCTGGTTCCCAGCCGTGACAGCGCACTGTGGGCCTGGCTGCGCACCGCTTCCGAAGGATCGCCGAGCGCCTGGACCACAAGCTGGAGCGCCCGAGGAAACGGCAGCTTCGGCAGGGCATCGACGATCTGCCCACGCAGCGTCGCTTCTCCCTCGAACCAGGCCCACGTGAGCGACTCTTGATACAGGCGATGAAGCGGAGCCACGGCTTCATAGACCCGCTGGCTGCCCAGGCTGCGCACCAGGCGCTGTCGCTGTTCTACCGGGAGCAATTGAGTGGTGTCCCCTTCGATATACAGCAGCACCAGCAGCGCGTGGCGTCGCGTAAGCTCGGGTCGGCTCGGATCGAGCAGCAGCGGCAGACACACCGCCGCCGGGGATGCCGCCGCTTCCCAGGCTAGCAAATCGAGCGTCCACACCTCTGGCAGCCCTCGTGACGACTGCCCGGCGGGCTTGGCCACGGGCTCAGTTGGCTTGACCCCACTCGCTGTCGGCAGCTTGTCGGCCAGCCGAGTATAGCGGGCGCGCTCATGAGGGTCGCGCTGGCTCGCCGCGAGTCGCCGCAAGACGTCACCCAGGAGCCCTGGCTCGGGCAGCCCGGACAGCAGATCTGCCGCTGACAGCAGCGCATGCTCGGCCAGCCGCTCGGCCCCCGCTTGTGCCCGTCCTTCCGCCACCCGCAACAGCGCCTGCGCCGCTTGCCGCAGATAGCCCCCGGCTGGCCCGGGCAGCCCACAGCGAATCAGAAACTGCGCCGCCTCTCGACACTGCTCCGCGCATAGCTCGTGCTCGCCGTGCCGGATGGCCAGCCGCAACAGCTCGTCGTACAGCGCCACCGCCTCGGCCACCATGCGCTCGCCCTGGAAGATGCGCAGCATGCCGAGAAACCCTTCCGCGATGTTTTCAAAGGCTCCGCACCGCTCCCCAAGCTGGGCCAGCACTCGGTAGCAGTCGAGCGCCTGCGCCCGCCGCCCCTCCAGCTCGTGTCCATCCGCGACCTCTTCCAAGAGCTGCCCAGCAAGCGCTGCATGCCGCCGTCCATCGCTGGCCAACTCCGCCGGACTCTCACCGAGCCCAAGAAGCGCAAGCTGGGCATGAACTAGCGCCCGCTCATACAGCGGAGGCTGCGTCCCCAGCAGCCGTGTCCACGTGTCTTTCGCCAGCGCCAGCTCGCCCGCCTGCTGAAACAGCAGCGCCGCCGAGGTCAGAAGTCCCTCTGCAAGACATAGCTGTGCCGCCTCGTGGAGCAGACCGCTCGCTTGTCCCGGAACCGCCTTCGCTTGCGCCGCCAGCAGATAGGCCCGCTCCCGAGGAAAGAGGTCACTCGGCAGACACTTGAGCGCCGCTTCTGGCCCCACCCCGAGCGCTAGCGTCAGCGCCGCCCGCCGGGGATGACCGAGCTTGGCGAAACACTCACTGGCCAGCTTCAGCCACTCCCGATAGTCGCTCGCCTTGGCATCGACCTCTGCGAGCAGCTCGCCCACGATGTACGGCAAAATCGGCGGAGTTACCTGCCCGGCCGCGACCAGCCGCCGCACCTTCTGCGCTTTGTCGAGAATCTCCTCTGGCTCGCTCACCACCCCCAGTTTCGCACACTCCGAGGCCCAACGCGCCGCCAGCCGATCCGCCCGCAAACTGCGGTAAGATCAGAGCTTGCTTCGCGGGGGCGAAGCGCGGGGGGGGGAAAGATGGCGGCCATTGATCTGCTGTTTGACCACAAGCCAAATAACGAGCGCGTCCATCAGGTGGCACTGTCTGGGCTGCTTCTACATACGCGGCTGCTGGAACGAATCCTCGGCATTCCAGGGCTCCGCGCCATCGAGCTGGAGTGGGAGCCCGAGCGGCGGCTGTACGACCTGGCCTTCACGGTGACGGAACCGAGCGGCACCGTCGACCGGGTCTTTGTCGAGCTGAAGGTCGACGGAGCGCTCGACAAAGAGCAGTTCGACCGCCAGCACGTCCACGTCAAAAAGACCCCGAAGAGCCGACTGGTGTATCTGGTCCTGGGGCTGTCGCAGCTCACCGTCACCGACCAGCGGCTGGCGCAGTGGGCGGGGGCCTCGGCTGCGGCCACGGAGGGCACGTCGTCTCACCTGTGGGCCCGCTGCGACGCCAACCGCCTGTCGGAGCTGCTCGCCGATCCCGCGCTCCTCCATGTCAGCGAGGTCAGCAAGCGCCGCGATGTCCGCGACCTGGCCGGATCGTATCGCGATGTGCTGCATCGACTCACCGACCGCACCAAACACTTTGCGGAGCGTCCCCCAAGCGATTGGAAGGCCGCTGACTTCTACGGGTTTTTCGAGGACTGTCGCAGCCAAGGCATCGGTCACATGGGCAGCTCCGGAATCAGCTATGAGGCCAACCCCAAAGGCGGTTTCATCGCTTGCCACTGGCTGTGGACGCCGATTCACCCGAGCGAGCCGCTGCGTCTGTACCTGCAACTAGAGGACGCCAAGCTGTGTCTCAAGCTCAAGGTGCCCGATGAGCTGAAGGTGAAGCGCAAGCCGCTGTGGGACGCCGCGCAAGCGACCCTGCGCACCCTTCCACCACCGAGCCCGCCGCCCCAGTGGTCGCTCGCACCGACCAACTATCACAGCGGCGTGTACACCACCTTTGCCGCGATCTCGGATGTCTTTGGCGCAGGGCCGCTTGACCGAGCCGCCTTTGCCGAAAAGCTGCTCGCCGCAGAAGCCATCCTGCGCGCTGTGGCGGCCAAGCTCCACCCGGTCGCAGCGCCTGCACCGGCCAGCCCGTAACCCCCACAGCCGACTCTTCCGGCTACGGCTGCGGAGCGCTAGGCGTGACGGCTGGCGTTGGAGCATCCGCGACAGCCCGACCGCGCTTCTTGCGAAAATAGGAGCGGACCCGGGCCCGCTGACCCGGAAACAGACCAAGCAGGGCCGCCTCGCTCTTGCGCAGCGTCCGCACCAGCTCGGCCTTGGCCAGAAACACCGCAGACTGGGCCTGCCCGGCATCGGTCTGGGCCTGGGCCCACTTGGTCTCGGCCGCCTCGGTCGCATCCGCCTTGAGGTCCAGTTCCTTGCTGTACCGCTTGGCCACGCTGGGAAAGTGCTCCTCGAGAGCCTTGCGATACTTGCGCACCAGCCGCGCCTCTTCGGCCCCCCACTTGACCACCAGCGCCGTCAGACCATCCGGCAGCAGCGCCTGATAGCGCGAGTCTTCACGGCTCTTGTCGGTCTCGGCCAGCGCCTCTAGCTCCGAGCGCCGCAGCAGCGTGTCCAGCTCGTAGTCGGTGCGGTCGAGCAGCGCCTGCGAAACCAGCAGCGCGTCGGACTTTTCCTCGGCCTCGGCTCGCTTTTTGCGCAGCTTGTCGATGCTGGCCTTGATCGACGCCGCCAGGCCTTGGGTGACCGGGTCGGCAAGGACCGCCGCGTAGTGATACAGGCCATCCCGCAGCAGTTCTTCGGTTCCAGTTCGTTCGGATTGAATGGGCATGGCGATTCTCATTAGCATCGCCTCCGCAAACCGCGCCAACGACCGAGCCCGTTTGTCGACGGAAAATATTTTCTGCGGCGAATGTTCCGAGCTTCCGATCTGCGGAGCGGTGCGCAAACCGATCGCTGCACCAGTTCCCCAATTGGGAGGCGCGCCCAAACCGCTCGGCGCACGACTTCACAACCTGGAAACCGTGCACAGACCCCCTCCGCGCACGACTTCCCAGTTTCGAAACGCTGCACCAGCCGCTCGGCGCACGACTTCGCAACCTGGAAACCACGCGCAGACCTCTTGAATGCAGGGCTTCCCAGTTGCGAAGCCGCGCCCACAGCAGCTTGGCGCACGACTTCACAACCCAGAAACCGCGCAAAAATGGATTGTGGCGGGATTTTGCAACCCGGAACCCCGAAAGAGGCCGCGTGAGGCCCAAGCAGACGAACGCAGCACCGGGGCAGCAGGTACGGGAGGGCTTAGCCCGGAATGCCGCTGCACGTTGCGGCGGGCTGGTGGGCGAGGTCGTTTTTGTCTTTGCACTGGCCGCCGAGGCGTCCGCCTTTGCCGTCGTCGCCAACTCGTAGGTAGAGGTCGATGCTGCGGGCGGGGGGGTTGTTCCAGTCGCAGGTGACGGGCTGGCAGGCGCCGGGAGCGGTCGGTAGGGCGGTCTTGGCGGTGCAGATCAGCTTGCCGCCACTGTCGGGGTGGCCTTCGTAGAAGCTGGCGTAGACTGGAGCGGGAGCAGGGCTGGCCCCCCGGTTACAGACCTCGCCGCGCAGCCGCCACAGCTTGCTACAGTCGGTGGAGTCGAGTCCGGGCACGGTTCGCCCCGTGGGATCGGGCACCGACCCCGAGCTGCCGCCGCCGCCTTGGACGTTCTGACGGTAGTTGTTGTAGCTGAGCCAGTTGTCGGGCTCGGTGGTCGGCACCGAGAGGTCGTCGTTGATGTTGGTGATGTGGTAGCTGTGCTGGTTCCACAGCGGGCGCGAAGGCATCCAGCGGTTCATGGGGTCGCGCAGGACGATCATGCCCTGGGTCTGGCCGGTCCACGGGGTGCCGGTGTCCGCCTCGGGAGGATTGGTGGCCCCGCACGAGCCGTAGGAGTCGCTGGTGACGATGATGTCGGCGTGGCCATCGTTGTCGACATCGGCGATGACCGGCAGCTCCAGGCAGGTGTTGCTGGTGATGTTGGCGGCAAACAGGGTCTTGCCGTCCTTGCCGTTGTAGACGCGCAGCCAGCACTCGTCGCGGTAGACGACCTCGGCGGTGCCATCGCCATTGAAGTCGAACACGGACGAGCCGGTGCCGCCGGACGACGCATCGCGGGTGACCTTGGACCACAGCACGCCGGGGTCGGTGCCGGTGCAGTCGGCGGGCTTGGGGGTGGTTGCGCACTTCAGGGCATAGGTGTAATAGCGACTGGCCGAGGCGAGTCCGAAGTCGGGAACTTTGTCACCGTCGAAGTCAGCGATGACGGCGGGACCGCCCCAGCCGCCCTCGGCGACGCGATAGGGACCAAAGATGGTCTTTTTGTTGGTGTAGTCGTAGACGCTGACCATCTGGGTGCCGGACCCGGAGTTGACGAGGAGCAGGTCGGGCTTGCCGTCCCCGTTAAAGTCTGCGACTGCCGGATAAAAGGGCTTGGTCGACAGCGCGGGCGGGGTCTTGTCGGCACCGGTGATGCCGTCATAGACGTGATCATTTGAGATCACCTCGGGGCGGCCATCCCCATCGAGGTCGGCGGCGACCGGCAGCGAGCCCAGCGACTCGGCGCGATTGGGCTTGGTCCACAGCACGGTGATCTTCGATGGGGTGCCTCGGACGAAACGCGAAACCTGCGCTCCAGCGATGATCTCGGGGGGGGCCACGCCGTCGACGTCGACAATGGCGGGGGCGCTCCAGAGCTGGCCGTTGCTGTTGGTCTCTTGGGTGGGAGTCGGCGAGGTCGCGAGCAGGTTGCCCTTGTAGTCGAGCACGATGACGCGGTTGGCACTGTCGACAGCGACGATCTCGCCAAAGCCATCGCCATCCAAGTCGGCGACGGCGAGGTTGCCTTGGTTACTGGCCTGTAGGACGATGTTCTTGCGCCACAGCTCTTTGCAGTCCTGGCCACTCATCACGACGATGCCAACGCCGTGCGCCACGGTCAGCACCTCGGGTTTGCCGTCGCGATCGAGGTCAGCGACGATTGGAACCGACAAGGACTGGAAGCCAGCGAGCTTGCAGCCGACGACCGGGGCCTTGAACTCGGCGGGGGTAAACGCGACGCCTTTGCACTCGGGGTCAAAGCTGCCGAGCTTCTTGCAGGCATCCCAGCCGAGGCACGTCCCTTTGTAACAGCGCGAGTCGTCCTGGCAACTGGAGTCGTCTTGGCAGGGATCACCAGCGGTGACGCAAACGCCTTCGAGACAGCGCTGGCCCGAGCCGCAGGGAGCCGCCGCAGAGCACACCCGACCTCGGCAGCCAATTGGATTCTCGACGACGACCGGATCGCCAGGCGGCGTACCGGGATCCATCGTGTCCTCGCCGTCATCGGTTTCGCGCAGCGCGGTGCAGCCCGTCGTGAGGCCGACACACAGGACCGTGCTCCACAAAAGTCCCCACGACCACCAGTGCCCCGTTCCGCTCGCTCGTCGAGAGTTTCTGACCCGACCAACACTTCGCTGGTACATCGAACACCTCCGGCTGAAGGCGGCGAACATACCACCCTGCGGCACAGCGAATAGGAACTGGTTCTGGGGTCGTACTTTTTCTACATTGGGTGAATCCTCCGCTGGCACGACCATTTAGCCAATCGCCAGCGAGGAGTGCTCAGCTACTAGAATCCCGAACGCTATCGCTCATGTATAATCTGCCGTTCGGGGGGCGGTTTCGTGGTGACTCCACAGGTCGGCACATCATTGACCAAGCGCTGCTCGCGCTGCGGAACGCAGTATTCTGTGACCGGATCGCACCACTGTAGCTGCCCATCTGGACCTGAAATCTCGGTGTCGTCCGACGATCCGGAGCGCACCGCGCCGAGCTTTCCGCCCCTAGACGAGGAAGCTGATCCGGTGATCGGAGCAGTGCTGGCGGAGCGCTACTTGATCGAGTCACGGCTGAGCCAAGGCGGCATGGGCGTCGTCTACAAAGCCAAGCACGTGCACCTCGACACAGCGATGGCGGTGAAGATCCTGCTGCAGCCGCAAGACCCGATCGCCCAGCGTCGATTCCTTGAAGAAGCGAAGATGGCGTCGCAGGTGCATCACCCCAACACGGTGTACATCGCCGACTTCGGCCTGCTGGCGGCCGACATGAAGCTCGATTGGGAGCTGCGCGA
>CALLYL010000783.1 GCA_937859535.1 uncultured Myxococcales bacterium | reverse complement strand
GCAAGACCACGCGGAGGTGAAGGCAAGACCACGCGGAGGTGAAGGCAAGACCACGTGGAGGTGAAGGCAAGACCACGCGGAGGTGAAGGCAAGACCACGTGGAGGTAAAGCCATGACCACCTGGAGGTGAAGCGAGACCACCAAGAGGTGAGAGTTCCATCGCCAACAGGTGACAGCCATCCGCTTGGAGTCGCTTGTCCGGCCATTCCCCTAGGTGGCGGAAGCGTGGGATGATGGGCCGCACCCTGCAAAGGATGTGCGCCGCACCGCGCTCATGGGCGAATTCCCAGACCGGCCGCATAGATCGGTCCGCGAGCCGCTGCGTTTGCCTGGGAAGCTTGGAGTACAGCATGCGATCGAAACGACCCACAAAGACGCTGCCCGCCACGTTGGCCTGCCTGATCCTATCCACGACCTCGTTTTGCGACCCACCGAAGCCGCCCGCCAAACCAACGGTGATCGAGCCGGTGGCTCCCACGAGCTCGACACCTGCAACAACGGCTCCCGAGACGGCACCGCTCGCCAGCGACAAGGTGCTCGCCAAGGCACCGCTTGAAGCACCGGGTACCCCGGAGGCACCGCCGGTCGATACCGGACCGGCTGGTCCCAAACCACCTTTGCCGCCGGTTCCTGCCGAGCTGGCACCGAATGCCTCGCCGCGTTTGTCTGGACTGAGCGCCGCCGACGTCGTCAAGACCAAGGTCGAGAGCTTTTTCCAGGGCAAGGTCGGTCGGCGCATCCACATCCAGACCGACAAGCCGCTCTATAAGCCCGGCGAGACGATCTGGGTGCGAGTGTGGGATGTCACGACCCGCGCCCTGTCCGGTCAGCACCAAAGCCAAGGCATGCACGTCGAGCTGGTCAACCCGCGTGGGGCCCAGGTGGCCAAGCGCAAGGTTCGCGAAAACGCCGGGGCCGGTCAGACTGACTTCGCGCTCGATGCCGGGATTGTCGGCGGTGAGTACAAGATCAAGGTCAAGACCTTCGACGGCGTGCAGGAAGAGCGGCCGCTCATTGTCTCGACCTATGACCCGCCCAAGCTCAAGCTCAAGCTCGAGTTCGTGCGCAAGGCCTATGGTCCCGGCGATGAGGTGAGCGCGACGATTGCAGTCAAGCGCAACACCGGCGAGCCGCTGCGCAACCACGGGCTGACGGCCACGGTGATGCTCGATGGACAGGCCTTGCCGCAGGTGCAGCTCCGCACCGATGAAGAAGGCGAAGGGCTCGTGCGCTTTGTGCTGCCCAGTGAAATCAGCCTGGGCGATGGGCTTTTGACCGTGATGGCCGATGACAGTGGCATCACCGAGTCGATCGCCAAGCGGGTACCGATCGTCGTCAAGAAGCTTCAGCTTGCGCTGTATCCCGAGGGTGGTGATCTGGTCTACGGGCTGCCGGGTCGGGTCTACTTCGAGGCCAAGAACCCACTTGGGAAGCCGGCCGATATCTCCGGGCGCATCCTCGATGAAAACGACCAGACGATGGCGTCGTTCGAGAGCGTCCGCGATGGCCTGGGTCGGGTCGACTTTACGCCGCAGCCGGGACACCGCTACACCGTCTCGGTCGATCAGCCAGTGGGCATCGTCGATCGCTTCGTGCTGCCGACTCCGCAAGAGCAAGGCTGCGTGGTCCGTAGCATCGACGACCTCGATGGACAGCTTACGGCGACACGGGTGAGCGTGCGCTGTACCGATCGGCGCAAGGTCGTGGTGGCGGCGACGATGCGTGAGACCTTGCTCGATGTCGCGGCGGTGGAAGCCGATCGCGAGCCAGCCGTGGTCTATCTGGAGCCGCGAGGTCAGGGCTCGGAAGCGATGGGTCGGACCCAGGGCGCGGTGCGGGTGACGGTGTTCGATGAGTCGTATCTGCCGCTGGCCGAGCGACTGGTCTATCGGCAACGCCGCTCGCGGCTGCAAGTGCAGGTTGTGCCGCAGAAGAAGAGCTTTGTGCCTCGCGAAAAGGTCACGCTCGATGTGACGACGCGAGACACGCTGGGCAATCCAGTGCCTGCGGACTTGGCGCTGGCGATTGTCGACGATACGGTGCTGAGCTTTGCCGATGACAAGACCGGCAACATGCTCAGCCGCTTGTACCTAGAGCCGGAGCTTACGGGCAAGGTCGAGGAGCCGAACTTCTACTTCGACTTATCGGAAAAGAAGAGCGCGATGGCGCTCGACCTGCTGATGGGCACCCGAGGCTATCGACGCTTTGAGTGGCGACCTGTGCTCGGCGGGCTGTTGGCTCAGAACAAGGTCAAGGCGAATGAAGGCAATGCCCAAGCGGTGGCAAGCTTTGGCGATCTGCGCAAGGGCAGCCGTACGCTCCCCGCGCTGCCGCCTGCGGACAAGGCCAAGGACGAGCAGAAGCTGGTGCTGGCCAAGACGGAGAAAGCAGAAGCGAAGCCTGCGACGGTTGCGGCCAGTGTGACGAAGGCGGCACCGAAGCCGGATGCGGCCAGGCTGGGCGCTGGACTGGGCATGGTGGCGGCGGCTCCGCGAATGGCGGGGGCTGGTGAGGCGATCGCTACACCACCAGCCGCGAAGGCCGCTCATGCTCGTCGGGCGGACCGCAACATGGCGGAGGAGGATGCGGTGGCCCCGATGGCTGGGGTTGCCCAAGCCGCTCCGATGGCGATGAAGGCCGAGATGGAGCGAGTGGCTGCCGAGCCAGCGATGCCGAAGAAGAAGATGGCCGGGCCGATGGGTCGGATGGCGAAGGACGGCGACATGCTCCTCGGCGGCGATGACTTTGCCGGGGGCCAGGCGTTCGGTAAGAGGCCGGCGCGGGATGTCGTGTTCAGGCCGAAGCCGCGACCCGTCGAGCCGTGGGCCCCGGTGCGGGTGTTCCCGGTGCCGAGCTATCAGCCGGACTACACGGGTCCGCGCACCGATTTCCGCGAGACGGTGTTCTGGAGCCCGGCGGTCCAGACCGGTCAGGACGGCAAGGCGCAGGTGTCGTTCTTCCTGTCCGATGCGGTGACGAGCTTCCGCGTGCAGACCGAGGCGATCGGTGGTGGTGCCGCCGGTCGAGACGAGACGGTGGTCAAGTCGAGCCTGCCGTTTAGCATGGCGGTCAAGCTCCCCGTCGAGGTAAGCGAAGGCGATCGGATTGCCCTACCGCTGATTCTATCGAACGAGCGCGATCGATCGGTGCAGGTCAATCTCTCGGCGCAGTTTGGCAACTTGCTCAAGCTGGATCGTCCGGTCGAGCGCTCGCAAGGGTCGCTCGCTCCGATGGCTCGCGATGCGCTGTTTTATCCGCTGACCGTCACTGGCAAAAAGGGCAAGACCGAGGTTCGCTTCGTCGCCGACGCCAGCGGCCTGCGGGATGAGTTCGTGCGCGAAATCTCCGTGGCCCCGCGTGGCTTTCCGCAGACCGTTTCAAAGTCGGGACGGCTCAAGGACGCCGCGACGCATGAGCTAGAGCTGGCTGGGCTGATGGACGGCACGGCGGACGCGAACCTTAAGGTCTACGTCAGTCAGGTGTCGACGCTGATCGCCGGACTCGACGGCATGCTCAGCGAGCCGGGCGGCTGCTTCGAGCAAGCTTCGAGCACCAACTACCCGAACGTGATGATCCTGCGCTACCTAAAGACCGCGCAGATTGCTGCTCCTCGGGTGACGGCTCGTGCCAACTCACTGCTTGGCAGCGGCTACAAGCTACTCACCGGCTACGAGACGCCGACCAAGGGCTACGAGTGGTTTGGCTCGACACCGGGTCACGAAGCGCTGACCGCCTACGGACTGGTCGAGTTTAGCGACATGAAGCAGGTCTTCCCCGAGGTGAGCGGCGCGATGATCAAGCGCACGGCGGACTGGCTGCATGGACGGCGCGATGGCAAAGGCGGCTTCTCGCGTGATCCAAAGTCGCTCGATAGCTTCGGCTCGGCCAGTAAGGCGGTGACCGATGCCTACATTACCTACAGCGTCAGCGAAGCCAAGCAGGGCGGGTTCGAGCGCGAGCTGGACTCGCAGGAGCAGGTTGCCCGCGAGACGCAGGACTCGTACGTGCTGGCGCTTTCGGTGAACACGCTGTTTAACAGCGGGCGACGGGACGCAGGCTTTGCGGCAGCCAAGCGCCTCGCGGCGCAGCAAGATCCGTCGGGCGTCTGGAAGGGTGCAAGCCACAGCATCACTCGCTCGGGAGGACGCGATCTGCAAGTCGAGACGACTTCGCTGGCGCTGCTCGGGCTGCTCAAGAGCGGTCAGTTCGATGACAACATCGAAAAGGGCATGGAGTGGCTGATGCACCAGCGCGGCGGCTACGGTGCCTTTGGTGGCACGCAGGCGACGGTGCTGGCGCTCAAGGCGATCACGGCCTACTCGTCGTCGCGAGCGCGGGCGATGACGCCGGGCACGGTGACGCTTTTGGTAAACGGCAAAGAGGCCGGACAGCTTAGCTACCAGCCGGGCGATCGCGAGCCGCTGACGTTTACGGGGATTACCAAGCACCTTGTGGCGGGCAAAAACCGCATCGAGCTGCGCCATACCGGCCAGACGCCGCTGCCGTATAGCCTTGGGGTGACGTATCGGTCCGAGCAACCCGCGACGAGTGCAGAGACCAAGGTGAGCCTGGCGACGGCGCTCCAGCGAACGCAGGTCAAGCTGGGTGAGTCGGTGCGGCTCGATGTGACGCTCACCAACAAGACCGACCAAGGCCTGCCGATGACGTTGGCGCGGATCGAGATTCCCGGTGGGCTCCAGTTTCAGACCTGGCAGCTCAAGGAGCTGCGTGAAAAGGGCCTGATCGGCTTTTACGAAACGCGGCCGCGAGAAGTGAACCTGTACCTGCGCCAGATGCAGCCAAAGCAGGAAGTGAAGCTGCCGCTCGACCTGATCGCGACGGTCCCCGGTGAATACACGGCCCAGGCCTCGACCGCCTACCTGTACTACACGAGCGAACACAAAGCCTGGGTGTCCGGAACCAAGATCGCGATCGAGTAGGCCGTAGGGCCGCTACTTCACAATCACTCGCCCCGGCATCGCCCGTCCGTGAATCGCGCAGCCATAGTCAAAGGTACCCGCCTGGTTGAAGGTGTGTTCGAAGGTACCTTGCGACAACGTCTCACTCGCCGGAAAGCCCATGTCCCACGGAAACACGCCATGCTGCGACGCGGCGCGAAACACCCAGCGCACCTTGCCTCCCACCGGAATCGTGACCTCCTGCGGTGAGTAGTAATCGTCTTGGACGGTGATGATTGCCGACGGTGTCATGTCGTAGAGGATCGGTCGTAGATCCCGCACGGTCATATCAACTTCACTGCCAGACGGCTGCGGGTCGGTGCATGACAGCCATCCCCCGACCACACTCACGGTCAACGCCAAGAGCACGCCAAATTTACGCATAACGAAAGCTTATTAAATGGCGCGCTCGCCGGGAAGCCGTTTGCGTGCTCGGACGGTGACACCGCCCATGACCTCGGCCGGGTGGAGATCGCTCCCTTCGTTCCATTTCCAGGGCAGGGCGGCGACTTTGGGCAGGTAGTGCCGGACGATGCGCGATGTGAACTTGGGGAGGTACTTGGTACCGAAGCCGAACACCGCGCCAAACCAGCCATCCATGCGGTCGTGACGGGGACAGACTTTTTCGATCACGAACCCGGCGCGGTCGAGTCGCTCGGCAAGCTCGCTGCCGCGATAACGGCGCTCATGGCCCATGACCTTGTCGTAGTACGTCCAATAGTCGGGGTTACACGGGCAGGAAAAGAACAGGTGACCGCCGGGGGTCATCACGCGGGCAATCTCGCTGAGCAGTGCCTCGTCCTCAGCTACGTGCTCGAGCACTTCAAACAAACAGACCAGGTCGAAGCGCTCATCGGGATAGGGCAGCGGCGTGGTGGCTACCGCACACAGCCCGCCCTGAGCCGCCAGCGCCTTGAGTGCATGCCGTGACAGGTCGACAAAGTGCGTACCTGCGATGGGAACGTGGGGAAACATCCCAGGGCCGATTTCGAGCGTGCGGTCTGTTTGGTAAAGCGGCTCGATCTCGGTCCAGGCGTGGGCCCAGCCGCTGTGCGGGAACAGCTCGTAGTGGGTCCAAAGGTCTTCGTAGATCGCGTGGTTTCGCTCGGCAGCAGCGTTCATGGGGCGGAAGGTAGCGCACCGCTTTTACGCCTGACAAGCGTCCGCAAAGTCGCGATACGATGTGACTTTGGCGAGTCCCGTCTAGCGGCTCGCTGGGTGGGGGGGAATGAGCAGACAAGGATTTATCCTTCAGGCGAGCATGCGCCTATCCGCCGGGCTGCCGGTGCTGCTGATCTACGGACGACTGGCGGACGGCGAGACCTTTTTGGTGCGAGACGATCGGCAGCGCGCCTGCTTTTTTGCGCGAACGAGCGATGGGGAGGCGCTGCAAAAATTGGCTGGAACGACGGCCAAGCTGGTGCGGACCACCCGCCAGACGCTGGCCGGAGAGCCGGTGAGTCGAGTCGAGCTGGCCACTCCTGCGGCCACGGCAGCGCTCGTCCATCGGCTTCAGGCGGCCGGGATTGCGACGTTCGAAGCCGACGTGAGCATGGTGATGCGCTATCTCATCGATCGCGGCATCCGCAGCAGCATCGAGATTCATGGCACCGAGCGACGTGGCCGTCCCGCAGAGGAGGGTGTCGATCTCGTCTTTGAAAACCCCGAGATGACGCCGGGCTCGGCGCTGCCGAGGCTGACCCACCTGACACTGCGACTACAAGCGGGGCCCGATGGAACGCTGGCGGCGGCGGCGATCGCGGATCGGCATGGCGAGATCGTCTTGCATCGTCAGCTTGGACCGGATGTGAGCGCGGATGCGACTTGCTTTGCCGATGAACGATCGCTGCTCGGGGCGCTGATCCAGAGGCTGGTGACCAAAGACCCCGATCTCATCATTGGCTGGAACTTGCTGTCAGAGGATCTGCCGCTGCTGCGGGAAGCGGCACGACGCTGTCGGATGTCATTGCCGCTGGCAAGAGGGCCCGGCGATCTGCAATACCAAGCGGGCCATGCGCGCAGTCAGATGCCTCGGGCGGTGCTATCGGGGAGGGTGATCTTCGACGTGGCTCCCCTGTGGCGTCATGTCAAAGGCGCGGGTCACGAAGACTCGCTGAGCGCGATTCTTGACGGTGAGCGCGGGCTGGCGAGCGAACAACCTGGCTCGCCCGTGAAACCAGTGACGGAGCGGCTTCGGTACGAAACCGGAGAACTGCTGCGGTTCATTGCTGACCACTCGCTGATTGACCTGGCGATGCAGCGCAGCCGTCTGACCGGCCTGCCCATCGATCGAGCGACGGCGAGTGTGGCGGCCTTCGATTTTTTGTATTTGATCGAGCTGGGGCGGCGGGGCTACGTGGCACCGACTTTTGAGCGGCCCACGGAGCTGGGTGAGCACGTCGTTGGTGGGCAGATCATTTCGCCGCTGCCTGGTCTGCATCGCAACGTCCTGGTGTTCGACTTCCGCAGCCTTTATCCGAGCGTCATTCGGACGTTTCAGATTGATCCGCTTGGCCTGCTAACCAGTGAACCGAGCGTCGAGCCCGATCCGATCGTTGCCCCAAGTGGCGCTCGGTTTCGTCGTCAGCGCGGCATCTTGTCGGTGATCCTCGATCAGCTCCTGCCGCTGCGCAGCGCCGCCCGCAGTCAGGGCAACGAAGCGCAGAGCCAAGCGATCAAGCTGCTCATGAACTCGCTGTACGGGGTGCTCGGCAGTCCGTCCTGTCGTTTCCATCGTCCGGAGCTGGCCAATGCTGTCACCAGTTTTGGGCGCGAGCTGCTCAAGTGGTCGCAAGCGCGGCTCGAAAGCTACGGTCATCGCGTGCTGTACGGCGATACCGATAGCCTGTTTGTGTTGGCCAACCTTGATGACGATGCCTCTCCCGAGGTGCTGCATCGGCTTGGACAATCGCTCGCGAGCCGTCTCAATGAGGAGCTGGCCACCCACATTGAAGCGACCTGGCGCGTCGAGAGCCAGATCGAGCTGGCCCTTCAATCGGTGTACCGGCGACTTCTGCTGCACCGACAGCGCGGCAAAGAAAGTGGGGCTGCCAAGCGCTATGCCGGGCTCGTTTGGAAAGGGGGTCAGACGCGGCTTCATCTCGTCGGGCTTGAGGCCGTACGGCGCGATAGCAGCGAGCTGTGCCGGAAGGTGCAGGTAACGCTGTACACCATGCTGTTTGCCGACGCCCCCCCCGCTGAGGTCGAGCTGTACCTGCACCGGACGATCGCCGAGTTGCGAGCGGGCAAGCTCGACGCGATGTTGGTCTATCGCAAAACGCTTCGCCGTGAGCCTGCGGATTACGTCGCCAAACACGTACCGCACGTCGTCGTCGGTTCGCGACACGGCTTGTTACCCGGGAGTGTCGTTCCATACGTGGTAACCCGAGCTGGCCCCGAGCACCCGGATCATCGCCAGCACCCGCTGGACTATCCGCACTACATCGAAAAACAGATTCGCTCCGTGGCTGAGCCAATCCTCTCGCACTATGGCCTGTCGTTTTCGCGCATCGACAACGGCGATCCGCAGCTTCGTCTGCTGTAACCGACGATCGTTGGCTCGTTGCTACAGGCTCTGGCCACCATCAACGGGTAAGCACACCCCCGTCACAAACGGCTCGCTGAGTAGGTAACGTACCGCACGCGCCACATCTTGCGGCGATCCCGATGGCGGTCCGGTGAGCTTCGCGTGCAGTCGATCTCGCTCGGCAGGTGCAACGTCATCGGGCAGAAGGACCAGCCCTGGTGCCACGGCGTTGACCCGAACTCGGCCGAGCAGCTCTTTGGCGGCGATCCGAGTCAGGTGCAAAAGTCCGGCCTTGGCAACGCCATACGCGGCGTAGCCACGCCATGGCTGAATCGCGCCGACATCGACGATGTTGACGATTGCCGAGGTGCCCGCCGCGATCGCTAACTGCATGCAGCGCCTGGGCGCGGTTAGATTGACCGCCAAGATGTCGTCCCACTGTTCATCGGTCAGCGTCTCGATCGGTGTCCTGGCAAACACCGCTGCGCTGTTCACCAGTCCATCGATTCGTCCGAGCCGGTTGCCAAGCTCTGCGAACATCGCTTCCGTGGCGGCGCGATCGCACAGATCGGCACGGGCCACTACCGCCCGAGCGCCCAGCCGCTGTGCGAGCTGTTGTGCGGCCACCGTCGACTGATGGTGGTGAATTACCACGATCGCTCCGTGTGTCCACAGCTCTTCGCAGATCGCCTGACCGATCCGCCTCGCCCCACCGGTCACGAGGATGACTTTTCCGCTGAGCGGCTGTTTCTGCGTCGGCGATTGCTCCATGCTGCGTCACCTAATCCCGAGGCTCGACCTCGCAGCAAGAAAAAACGCTCATGAAGTTGGCACGGCTCCGCGTATAGTACCGGGGCACCTATGTTTCTCGTGACGTTGTCCTCGATGCAAGCGCCCAGCGCAGCGCCTGCTGCCGACCATACCGCACTCTACGCGGGGGTCGTGTTTGCCGTCGTGGTCGCCGCCCTATTGCTGGTAGTGGTGCTGCGTCGCCGTTCGGCGCTGCCCGACAGTCAAACCGGGGACGGTTCCGTTCCTACGCTGCCGAGTCGCGCCACCACAGAGGCACCGCAGACCTCCGCTGCCGAGCACGGACAGCCGGTAGCGGTGAAGACCTCGGCGGCTCGTGATGAGCTGAAGGCGGGACTTTCCAAGACCCGGGCCGGTTTTATCGCGCGGATTGCCGAGCTACTTTCGAAAAAGCAGATCGCGGAGGATCTGCTGCCGCAGCTTGAGGAAGTCCTACTCACCGCCGACATCGGACCGAAGACTGCCGAGCACCTTTTTTCGCAGGTTCGCTCGACGCTGTCGCGGTCCGAGTTGAAAGAACCGGCAGCCGTTTGGACGGTCATCAAAGACGAGTCACGGCGACTGCTGCACGTGGATACTCCTCCGGTCGATTTTGCCGCCCACAAGCCGTTTGTGCTGCTGGTCATTGGCGTCAATGGCGTCGGCAAAACCACAACCATCGGCAAGCTCGCGGCGCAGCAAGTGGCAGCGGGGCGCAAAGTCATCCTCGCAGCGGGTGACACCTTCCGTGCCGCTGCGGTGGAACAGCTTGAGATTTGGGGCCAGCGCGCTGGTGTTCCGGTGGTGCGTGGCAAAGAAGGCGGAGATCCCTCATCGGTGATTTTTGAGGCGATCAAGCGGGCCCAGCGTGAAGGCTTCGACTTGGTGATCGCGGATACGGCCGGGCGGCTTCATGTCAAAGAACAGCTCATGGCCGAGCTGCAAAAGGTCCGGCGGGTCATCAAGAAAGCCGATCCGACGGCACCGCACGAGACGTGGTTGGTTCTTGATTCGACGCAGGGTCAGAACACGATTGCGCAGGCCCGAACCTTTAAGGAAGCGATGGAGATTTCGGGGATCATTCTCACCAAGCTCGATGGCACGGCCAAGGGCGGCGTGATTCTCGGCATCACCCACGAGCTAAGCGTGCCGGTCCGATACATCGGAGTCGGCGAAAAAATTGGCGACCTGCGTGCTTTTGACGCAGAAGATTTTGTCGATGTGTTATATGACCGTTCAGCTTAGGCGAGGCCCGCGTCGATTCGTCGGTGGCTGGCACGTCGAGTCCAGCAACGGTAGCGGACAAAACACGGGTCCACAGCAGGCCCATTACAGGTACGAGAGCGTGCGGAACACACAGTTCCTAGTCGAGAGTCAGCAAATCAAACCTCCACAGGGCGAGTCCCTGGACGGAGCTGCCGCTCTCTTCGCACCTGGGCCGAGCGGTCCCTTGGTCTTTCTTGAAAAGCCCAGCGACGACAATTGTAAGTTCGGGAATCATTCTCGAAATGAGACCCGAAAGCAGCTTGATTGCGATAAAAGGCGCATGATATCGTTTCCCCTCGATATCAGAGGATGCCAGCCCCACAAGGCGTTACGCGAGGTAAGCATGAGGAGATTGGCAATAAGCCTGTGCATAGTGACAGCGTCGGCGCTCACGCTCTCTGGCGCAGGCGGAACGGCATATGGGCAGGCGACAAAGCCGGCCGCAGCAGCACAACCGGCGAGTCCACCAGCGGCAGCAGCACCTGCTCCGGCCGCTGAGCCGCCGGCTGCAGAGCCACCTGCTGCGGAGCCACCAGCCGCCGCCCTGCCACCGTCGGGAGAGACGACAGCATCCGAGGTTTCGGGTGCAAAGACTCCGACGGATGACATCAGGGTCAAGACCCGCTGGGACGACATAGCGGTTTTGCCCCGACGTTACACACTGAAGGCGAAGCGGGTCGAGGTATCTCCCTCGTACCACTTCACCCTCAATAACCCCCTTATCCGGCACCACGCCGTCGGCGCTCAGATCAATTATTTTCTGAGTGAGGCATTGTGGCTCGGTGTTGAGGGGCAGTATTACTTCCCGCAGCAAACTTCCGACGTCACGGGAACCTACTTCCTCATCGGCTCGCAGGACAAAGCCCTGCCGGCGGTGAATAAGCTGATCTTCTCGGCGCTGCTCGACTTCGGATATGTCCCGGTTTCCGGTAAGTTCGCACTGTTCAACCGTGCGATCGTTCACTGGGAAGGCTACGTCACCCTCGGGGTCGGTGCCTTTATGAGCCAGGTCATTCCGGTGAAGCGGTCGGATCCTGCATTCAACACGATTAGTGCCATCTTCGACATCGGTGTGGGCTCCCGCCTGTTCCTGACTCGCTGGCTGGCCCTCAACGCGTTCCTCAAGCTTTACGGCTATCCCGACAAGTTCGAGCCGGTCGCCAACGCTTCGTTCACGAGGAGTGGTGCTGGTTGCAGTTCTTACCTAGCCGGCCAGACCGCGGGAACTCAGGCGTTTGAAGACAGCTATACCCAGTGCCGGAAGGACAACGGCAGCACCACCTTGGTGATGGACGTGCAGTTCGGACTGGGTTTGTCGATCTTCCTGCCGCCGAAGTTTGAATACAAGATGGCTCGGTAAGAGGAGCGAGGGATTACATGCGAACGCACATGCGAATCATCTTGTCGTTTGGGGCCCTCGCGCTGCTGGCAGCGCCAGCGCATGCAGACCGTGGGCGCAACCCTCTAGCGGGACAGCCGGCTATCCGGCACCGCGTCGAGATGCGCAAGATGCGGCTCGAGATCACGCCGCAGTTCACGATCTCCGCGAACCAGCCGTTTTTGATTGGGTTTGGAGGCGGTGCCAACATCCGCTTTCACCTAACCGACTGGCTGGCGATCGGTGGCTCGTATCACTACACCGCGAACGTCGCCTCACCGCTGGTGGGTCGGATCTCGGAAGCGCTGCCTGACACCTACGCGGTGCGGACGACGACTCCGGCTACCGACGACCCGACGGCCGGTCTGCGTCAGCCGAGCAAGGACATCTTCAAAGATCACTTGATCGGTCCGACGCTGGGCATGTGGTCGGCACATCTTGCGCTAACCCCGATGGGTGGTAAGTTCTCGCTGTTCAACGCGCTGTTCGCCAACTATGACTTCTATGGCACGGTTGGTATCGGTGGCGTGATCCTCGGGACGCCGCTGTCGAGTGGTGCGACCTCGTACACGGTCCGTACCGATAGCGCGGGTGGTATGTCGTCGCGAGCTGTGAACGAGACGGCCCTGAGCGCGGGCAACGATGTCAACTTGCAGACGTCGACCCCGTTTGTGGGTCACCGCATCGCCGGTGTGTTTGGCATCGGCACGCACATCTTCTTCAACGACTTCATCGGGCTAAACCTTGAGCTACGCGATTACATGTACAAGGCGAACCCAGGTGGTCTCGATGTGAAGACGACCGACAGCAACAGCGATGGCTCGGGCGTCCTGTCTGAGCAAGATGAGTACCTCGTCAACCACCTGTACTTCGGTGTGGGTCTGACGATCATGATTCCGCCGTCTGCCAAGCTGTCTCGGTAAGACTCGCCTTCGTATCCACCTTCGAAAGAAGCCCGAGGTTCGCCTTGGGCTTTTTCGTTTTTGGGAACGTGACTCCTCGGTGGAGTTTCGGCATCCTCTCCCCATGTCGTCAGCGTCCTCCAACGTGCCCCTGCTGCGGCCTTTTGTGGCGGGTCGTTTCGTCGAAACAGTGAATCGTCGACAGCTTCTGGCACCGTACGACCGCCGAGTCCTTGGCGAGGTATGTGAGTGTAGCCAGGCCGAGATTGACGAGGCGCTACGGGCAGCCGAGTCCGCGCTGGCGCTCACTCGGGCGCTGACCACCGACAAGCGGGCGGCCATTTGTACCGCGATTGCTAGGGGCCTGCTCTCCGCAAAAGAGCGCCTCGCACACGCAATTTGTGACGATGCTGGGAAGCCGATTGCGGATGCGCAGGCCGAGGTGACTCGGGCCGTCCTGTGTTTTGAGCTGGCCGCTGCGGAGGTGCTGACAACCTCCGGTGAGGGCCAGGTGCTGCCGATGGATTTGGCACCGCTCGGCTATGGCCGGACCGGCATCGTGCGTCGCTTTCCGCTCGGTCCGATTGCGGCGATCAGCCCGTTTAACTTTCCGCTCAACTTGCTGGTTCACAAGGTGGCACCGGCGATTGCGGCGGGTTGTCCGATTGTCTGTAAGCCTGCGTCGCAGACTCCCTCGGTGGCGCTGGTCCTGGCCGAGATCCTCCATGCAGCGGGCTGGCCAAGTGGTGCGCTGTCGGTGCTTCCAGCGACGCGTGCTGCCGCCGATCTCTTGGTCACCGATGATCGCTGCAAGCTGCTGACGTTTACCGGCTCGGCCCCGGTGGGCTGGGACATGAAGGCCCGCGCCGGCAAAAAGAAGGTCACGCTCGAGCTGGGCGGCAACGCAGCGGTCATTATCGACGAGACGTGTAGCGAGCACGATCTGGAGACGATCGTTCCCAAGCTGGTCTACGGCGCGTACTCGTACTCGGGTCAAAAGTGCATCAGCATCCAGCGGGTGTACGTGGTGGCCAGGCAGGGCGATCGGCTGTATCGGGCGGTTTGTGAGCGGTTGCAAGCGGCGGTGGCAGCGATCAAAGTGGGCGATCCGCATGATCCGGCGGTCCTGGTCGGGCCGATGATCGATGAGCACAATGCGCGGCGCGTCGAGTCGTGGATTGCCGAGGCCGAGAGCCTGGGGGCGCGGCGACTACACGGGGGTGAGCGCCAAGGAACCTTTTTGCCACCTACGCTGCTTGCCGAAGCGCCGCCGCACGCTCGGGTGGTTCGCGAGGAGGTCTTCGGTCCGGTATGTCACCTCGACCGGGTTCCGAGCTTTGAGGCCGCACTGGCATCGGTGAACGACTCGCGGTTTGGGCTACAAGCGGCGGTGTTCACCCACGATCTGGGGCATGCGCTGCGGGCGCACGAGGAGCTCTGCGTCGGTGCGGTGATCCTCAACGAAGCGCCGAGCTTCCGCATCGACCACATGCCGTACGGCGGCGTCAAAGACTCGGGACTGGGACGTGAGGGCATTCGCAGCGCCATCGTTGATATGACCGAGCCGCGACTGCTGATCACCGGCGTGCTGCCCGGCACCCACTAGTAGATCGCAAAGGAGCCTCCCATGAGCGAGCAACGGGCCAATGTCCTAGATGGAAAAGCGATTGCTCAAAAGGTCCGAAGCGAGGTGCGCGATGAGGTTTCGGCCCTCGCTCGACAGGGTATTCAGCCCGGACTCGCGGTGATTATCGTCGGCGATGATCCGGCCTCGCAGGTCTACGTCCGCAACAAGGGTCGCGCCTGCCACGAGGTCGGGATCTCGGTCTTTGACCACCACCTGCCCGCGCAGACCACCGAGCAAGAGCTGTCCGCGTTGATCGAGCAGCTCAACCAGGATCCACGGGTTCACGGGATGCTGCTCCAGTTGCCGATTCCCGCAGCGCTGCCAACGGGCGAGATCCTCGACCGAATCGATCCGATGAAGGATGTCGATGGTCTGCTGGCGGAAAACGTCGGTCGGCTGTGGCTTGGCAGGCCGCGCTTTGTGCCGTGTACACCGCTCGGCGTGATGCGGATCTTGGCCGAGGCCGGGACCAGGCTCAGCGGAGCCCGGGCGGTGGTGATCGGGCGTTCGATTTTGGTGGGGCGTCCGATGGCGGCGCTTTTGCTCGGGGCGGATGCCACCGTGACGATTTGCCATTCCAAGAGTCGCGATGTCGCGGAGCGAGTTGCCGAAGCAGACGTTGTCGTCGCAGCCATTGGCAAACCAGAGGCCATCGCCGGTCGCTGGATCAAGCCGGGGGCCACCGTGATCGACGTTGGGATCAATCGACTCGCGGATGGTCGACTGGTGGGTGACGTGGAGTTTTCTGTGGCGGCGGAGCGAGCAGCGTCGATTACTCCGGTACCGGGCGGCGTCGGACCGCTGACGATCGCCATGCTGCTTCACAACACCGTGCTCGCGGCCAAGCTTCGTCACGGCCTGGTGCGTCGTTAGCGCGGTGCGGCGGGAGTCATGGCTGGTGCTGCGGTCGGAGTCGATCCTGCCGCAGGGACTAGAGCGCTCGGAGCGGGCGGCGGGCTCGGGGGCAGCGTCAGAAACGGCGGCGGTGTGGTCGTCGGGACTCGCTGCGGGGCGCGGGAGGCTGGATCGACGATCTCGCGAATCGGCTTGCCGGTGGCGGAGGGAAAAGAGACCCCAAGCAGCTTGGCGATGGTTGGCGCGATGTCGGTGTGCAGGTAGGTGCCGCGTGCGGTCTTCACCGGAATGCCAGGACCGACCGCCAGCGCAAACACGCCGCTACAGCCCGAGCACGGTTTGGTTCGGATCTTTTCGGCGATACAGCGCCCATGCGAGGCCCACTGCGCCGGATCTTCCGCCGTATCTCGTCCATGGTCAGTGGTGACGATCAGGTAGGTATTGTCGCGGTAAAACGGGTCGCCTTGCAGCGCATCCCAGATCCGCCCGAGCAGGTAGTCGTCCTGCCTAAGCGCCTGGTGATAGTGAAAGATGCCGTAGTGCTGCCCGACCTTGCGCTGCACCCGCTGGTGGAGGTGCGCTTCCTCGTCCGCATCGCCAAGGTGAATCACCAGCAGCCGAGGATGGCGCTTTGGCACCTCGCGCAGCACGTCCATCAGCGTGTCGATGTCGGTGCGGGAGTTTGAGTAGACCTCGGGCTTGAAGAAAATCGGCGGCTCGGCGGGTGCGGGCACGTTCGACTTGAAGGAACAGCTTCGGTAGAAGTCGTCCTCGGGCAGCATCGGCGGCGTAAACGCGATCGTACACAGCGGTCCCCACGAGGTAATCAGCCCGACGCCATCGAAACCGAGCTTTAGCTGCTTACGCGCCTCCTGCATCAGCGTCGGATAGTGGCTGCGAAAGTCCTCGACCGGCGGGTAGTTGCTGAGGATCTTTTCCTGACGACGACCGGCGAAGATATCGGCATAGGCCGGCAGGCTCACCCCAGCGGGGTTTGAGATCGCGACGTTCGGCATCCACAGCCCGCGCTTGCGGAGCTGGAGCAGCACCGGAAACATCTCGCTCATCCGCACCGGCTTGCCCGCGTCATCGACGGCTCGCCCGCCCCACTCTTGCTGACGGATGCCGTCGATCAGCACCAGCACCACGTTGCGACCAGCGGGCAGCTCAGCAGGAGGCGGCGGTACTGCGGCACGACTACAGGCCACGCCCAGCCCCACCCACAGTGCCAGCACAAACAGAAAGATCCGCATTTTCAATTACATAGTAGGGGAGCGCAACCACGGCTGTCTAGGCAGGCAAGCGGCGAACCGAATCGAAGTTGGGGAGGTCTAGAGCTCAACAAGATGAAGTGAATTGGGCGTGGGCGAGGTCTTGAGCCCGAAAAGACGAAGTGGATTGGACTTGGGCGAGGTCTGGAGCCCGAAAAGACGAAGTGGACTCGACCCACGCCAGGTCGCGACCCCAACCGAGCGCTGGGTTGTGGTACCAAAGAAGGCATGACCACGACCCGTTCCCTCAAAGGTAAGACCCTGTTTATCTCTGGCGCGAGCCGGGGCATTGGACTCGCGATCGGTGTGCGTGCGGCCCGTGATGGCGCAAACGTCGTCATCGCCGCCAAGACCGCCGAGCCGAACCCCAAGCTGCCCGGCACCATCTACTCTGCCGCCGAGGAGATCGAGCGAGCCGGTGGCAAAGCGCTGCCCTGCATCGTCGACATCCGCAGCGAGGACCAGATCCAGGCCGCCGTCGCAAAAGCCGTCGCGACCTTTGGCGGCATCGACATCCTCGTCAACAACGCCTCTGCGATCAGCCTGTCGGGCACCCTTCAGACCCCGATGAAGCGCTACGACCTGATGCACCAGATCAACACCCGAGGCACCTTCGCCTGCTCCCAGGCCTGCCTGCCCCACCTGCTCAAGGCCGAAAACCCGCACATCTTGAACCTGTCGCCGCCGCTCAACATGGAGGCCCGCTGGTTCGGTCCCCACGTCGCCTACACCATGGCCAAGTTCGGCATGAGCATGTGCGTACTCGGCATGGCCGAGGAGTTCCGTTCAGAAGGTGTCGCTGTCAACGCCCTGTGGCCCCGCACCACCATCGCCACCGCCGCCATCAACAACCTCCTAGGTGGCGAGGCGATCATGAAGGGCAGCCGCAAGCCCGAGATCATGGGCGACGCCGCCCACTACATCTTCACCAGGCCCAGCCGCACCTGCACCGGCAACTTCTTCATCGACGACGAAGTCATGGCATCCGAAGGCATCACCAACCTAGACCACTACGCCTTCTTCCCCGGCGAGCCCCTAATCCCCGACTTCTTCGTATAACGAGCCCCATAGCTGTGGGGCCGACCGAAGAGCTTTTTTTCGGTCCGCCTGCGGAACGATAAAAAAGTCTCGCAGGGAAGGGGGGCCCCGCAGCGGAGACGAGCGCTACTTCGAGGATTGGAAGATGAACGGATAGGCGAACTGGACCTCGCCGCCGCCCTTCGGGGCCGGGAATCGCCACGACTGCGCCCGCTCGACAATGCACTTCGCAAAGTCGTCGTCGTGCATCGTGTCGACCTCGATCTCGACGTGGCTGACCTTGCCTGCCTGGTTCACCGAAAATCGCAGCGTGATCTTGCCTGCCAGGGTGGCGTTCCGCTTCAGCGCTGCCTCATAGCAAGCCACCATCGCGCCCCGATACTGACGAATCTTCGCGGCCACCTGTCCCGGATCGAGATCCCCCGGATCGAGATCCTGCGGCGCGGACTCTTGCACCGTGGCGCGGACCTTCTTTTCGGCCTTTTCGCCCGTCCCGACGCCATCCCGAGGGCCGGTCATTGTCAGCGAACCGATGCTCTGGCTCGATCCGGTGCCATCGCCACCCCGGACTGTGCCCAGTCCCGCCTGGCCGGTGACCGGACCGACGCCGCCGACCTCGCGGAAGACCTTGTCGGGATCGCCGTCGCCCGAGCCATTCTTGAGCGCGTCGGCAAGCGCCCCGTCCGGGCCTTTCGCGGTCAGCATCTTGAGCACGCCCATCGTCTGAAGCTGCTGCTCCATTTTGGCGCGCTGCGCTGCGGCCCGAGCGGCCACCTCGGCGGGATCCTCTTCCTTCTTCGGCTGCGGCGCAGGCTTGTCGTTTTGCGCCGTCTCGGTCTTCTTCTTGTCGTCGGCCTTCTTGTCGTCGGCCTTCTTCGCCTCGGTCTTCGGCTGCGGTGGCAGCTTCGGCGGCTCGACCTTCTTTGGCACCAGCATCTTCACGAACCGCTCGGGAATTTCCTCGATGGCGGTCGGTTTGGGCCGCTCCATGGCCCGCAGATACACCACAAAAGCAAAGTGGGCCACGAACGAGGCGAGCGCAATCTGGGCCAGCCGCATGTCGAGCGTGGTCAGAAGCTGTGGACGCAGCGACGACGGCAGTTGCGGGCGGGGCGCGAGCGGCGGAGCCTTGACGAGCTGGAACAGGATCTTGAGATCCCCAAAGCGCAGCTCGCCCTTCGCCGAGTTGGACAGGGGAACATGCCACAGCGACTTGTGCGCGACCGCATCGCCGTCATCGATTAGCTGTTGCAAGCTGACCGGCTGCCCGTTGAGCGCAACCCGGCCTTTGTATTCCTCGCCAAACTGGAGCACCCAGCCCTTGTCACCAGCGACAAACAGCGTCGCGGTATCACCGAGTCCTTCGGTAGGCGGGACGATCAGCGTGCAGGTCGCGTCTTTGCCGAGGCTTACCTCACGTGGGGTGCGAAACAGCCGCTCTTCGAGAGGCTTGCCACCGAGGAACAGGCCGAGCCGCAAGGCATGGGCAGCGTGTTTGTCGGCGTGGTCGTGGTTGTGCGGAGGGGCAGTCATCGTCAGCAACCTAAAATGGCGGAGCCTTCACCGCAGCGCCAATTTTCGGCAAGAAGCTCTTGCCAAGCTCGGCGTAGTCGTAGGGGATGGCGGCGCGGCGGAGGACATAGAATGCGGCCGGCTTTTGCATCTGGCCTTCGACGACCAGGCCCTCGGTGATGCGAAACAGCTTGGCTCCGGTCGAGGTGCGCTCGACCTTGATCGAAGCCGGGTCGGCGGGCTTGGCCGATGCATCAGCCGGTGCCGTCGCATCGGTGGTCGGAGCGGTCGAAGCAGCCGGAGCGGTCGAAGCAGCCGGAGCGGTCGAAGCAGCCGCAGTCGTCGCTGGAACTGGAGCGGTCGGTTGGGCCGCAGTGCCCGTCAGCATGGTCGGCTCTTCTGCCTGGGCGATGCCGCCGAGTACGAGCCCACAGGTCGTCACTAGCAAGCGGAGCCTGCTCATGGCGTGCCCTCCTGGCTGGGAGTGGTCGCGGTCTTTTTCTTTTGGCGACGCTGCTCGCGTTCGATCGCGCTGCGGGCGTCCTTGATGTAGGCCTCGGCAGAGTCGTCGCGGGTGCCACGGCTCGCGTCTTGGTACGACTCCAAATAGCGAATCGCGATCATGCGCTGGCTGATCGGGTCAAAGCCCGGCATCGCTGGCGCGTCGAGATACAGGATTCCGAGGTTGTACAGCGCGTCGGCATTCTGCGGCTCGGCGGACACCACCTTCTTATACGCGGTATCCGCCTCCAGGTAGCGTCGCATGCCGCGCAGCGCCGATCCGTAATTGAGCTGCGTCCCTTGCAGACCTGGCAAAAGGACCGTCGAGCGCTCACAGGCAAACAGCGCCTGATCGTAGTTTTTCGCGAGCAGATACATCGCCGACAGGTTGTGCCAAGCCAGCCCCGAAGCGGGGTCGAGCTCGGTCGCTTTCTTAAAGGCCGCCGTCGCCGCGATGCGGTCTTCCTTGGCCAGCGCCAAAAAGCCCAAAATCAGGTAGCCCTCGGCATTGCTCGGGTCGATGGTCTGCGAGATCCCAACGATCGCCGCCGACAGCTCGCGCTTGCCGAGGAAGTAATACGACGTCGCCAGCACCAGCATCGACGGCACATGATGGTCGTCTTTGGCGAGCGCCAGCTTGCCGAGCACGATCGCGTTTTCGTACTGACCGGAATACAGCGCGCTGCGGGCTTCCTTCGCCAGCTTCGCCAGCTCCGTGGTGTTTTCGGCCTGCACCGGACCCGCGAGGACGAGCTGCTTGGCGACATGCTCGTCCTTGATCAGCGGATAGACGTCCGGTTTGTACGCATTGGCGCGCTGCCGGGCGAGTTTGGTCCACTGATTGGCGACGCCGAGTTTCTGCGCCTGCTCCAGCGTCACCGAGTAGCGCTGAAGCGCCTTTTCTTCGATCCCGGCGACGTTTTCCTCGATCTTGTTCTTGTACAGATCGCAGGCTTCAGCTCCGAGCCGACGGACTTCCGGCGGACATGGCGCGGCCAGGAATGCTTTGGCGTACAGCTCGAACACGTAGCCCATGCGGAAGTACGCGGCGAGCGTCTGATTGGCGCGCTTATACGTCAGCACCTTGTCGTAGACGACGACCGTTTCTTGCACCTTTTTGTTAAAGGCGGTGATCGAGGCTTCCAGCTCTTTGCTGCTGCCGCCGATCTTCAGGCGCTCGACCTCTTGCAGCTTCTGTTCAGCCAGGAGAAAGGCAGCTTCGGCGGCATACTCCGCCGCATCGCTACCCGGCGGCAGTTTTTGGCCAAGCTGGGCGGCGCGCTTAAGGTTTTCGGTCGCGTCGAACGGGTTGCCTTGTTTTTGCTGAACCCGCGACAGCCGGACGTACGCTTCGACCACCTGCGGCGCATAGCTGCCATTGCCAGCGTAGCGCGCCACAAACTGCCCAAGCTCTTGCTCGGCCCGCACGGCTGGTCCCAGCTTTTCGACCGCCAGTGCGGCGCGGAAATACGCCGTCGCGCTTTCATCCGGGCTGGTTTTGTCGCTCTGTGCGTATTGTTTCCACAGGTCGATCGCGAGTACGTAGCGCTGGTCGTTTTCCGCGATCAGCGCCGCGTTGTAGAGCGCATCGTGACGGTGCGTCGAGGCCTTAAAGCGAGGCTCCGTCCCGAGCTTCTGATACGCGGCCACCGCTTTGTCGTAGTCAAAGAAGCGCTGGTGATTCACGGCTGCGCGGAACAGCGCCTCGTCGACAAGGGTACTCTGTGGATAGTCGCTGACGATGCGCTCGTAGGTTTCGGTTGCTGCGCCGTAGCGACGGTCACTTTCCTGCGCCACGGCGGCATTAAACAGCGCTTTGTCGGCGTCATTGCCACGCGGATCTTGGTTGACCAGATCGATGAACAGCGTCGCGGCTTCAGAGAAGCGCTTCTGTGCCAGGAGCTGCTCGGCCTTTTTGAACCGAACCTGCTGCGACAGCTTTTTGATGCTGCCTTGCTGAGACTGCGCCACCTGCGACGAGCCACCACAGCCGCGCTCTTTGAGCCGCGCCGTCCATTCCTCGAGCTTTTCGAGATCGCCGTCGATGTTGTACGAAACCAGGATCGCGTTGCCCGCGTCGACGGCGCGCTCGTCTTTGCAGTGCTTTTGAACGATATCGGCCATCCGCATCCGCATCTGCGGGAAGCGCAGGTATCGGAAGTCGATTTCGGCGGCTTTGTACGAAAACAGCGCGATTTTCGGCGAATCCGGCAAAAGCGTCACAAAGCGGTCGTAGGCGAATTGGAGCTTGGCCACCTCGTCGGGCAGCGGCAGCGGATTGACCGGCGGCGTCAGCTTGCCAGTCTGGGGGAGAGGCGGCTCACCCCCGGTCGTTGGACCGCTCGGCT
>CALLYL010000782.1 GCA_937859535.1 uncultured Myxococcales bacterium | reverse complement strand
TCTTCTCTAGACCCATCTCCTTCGCGGTATCGACCGAGACGATGAGTGCGTTGTCCCACACGAGCTTGCTGACCGGATCGGGTAGCTCTTGCAGCCAGCTAAGGTTGGCGAAGCGACCGTCGTAGACCGAGTTCGAGACCAGGAACTCGACCTCCCAAGCCTTCGGCTGGATCGCGGCGACCTGGGCCACCGCTTGACCGATCTCGGCGGCCTTGAGCTGCGGACGAACTTTGTCGAACGTCGTACCCTCGATGACACCGTCGTGGAGAGCCTTTCTGAAGGCGCGATCAAAGAAGACCGCCAAGCTCTCTTGTGGAACCGCCGGGGGTGGAGTAGCCGCATCGACTGGAGCAGCACCAGGAGCCAGCGCCGTACCAGGAGCCGGAGCAACCAAAGGAGCCGCAGCCGGAACACCAGGCTTGCCAACCGTCAGCCCAATCGCCGGGGCCACCGCACCGACGACTTTACCAACCACCGCCGCTGGACCCGGTTTGGCCGCAAGTCCAGGCTTGCCCGGCTTCACCGCACCCTTGCCAACGGGAGCCACCACGGGGGTCGGCTCAACCGGAGGAGGCGGCGGTGGCGGCTGAAGTTTGGCCGCAGCCACTCCACGCCACGTATCCCTGACCAGCTCATAGCCACGGACCATATTGCCGGTTAATAGGTAGTTAACGAGCTCAATATCCGACCAGCCCTTGTACAGCGGCGCGATGAGCGGTTGCACGATGCTCGCCGTACCATCTGCCGCCCGCAGGTCTCCCCACGCCTCCAGGAAGTGTGCACGCGGGATGTGCAGCGCCGAAACCAGCGCCGTCTCATTGCGGTACAACCCGAGGTGAACCACCTGGGTCTTTTTGAACTTTTCAGCGAGCCCGAGGTCCACCGGTGCGTCAAACACCGGATTGCCACCGAGAACAATCAGCGTCTCGACCTGGCCAGCATCGAGCGAAGCCGAGAGAGCCTTGATGCTGTCGCGGTCGAGCGGACGACCGGCATCTCCGGTCTTCGCGTAGTTGACCGTTTCACCAATGGCTCCGAGCGCCGCGTGGATCGCATGGACGAGCGCGTGAACACCGGACGGTAGCGCCTTGCCAACAACCAGGAGCGCCTTGCCCTGAGCCTTGAGCAGATCTCCAGCGGCGGCAGCCACAAACTTCGGGTCGATGCCAGCCGGAACACTCTTCGGAAGCTGCGAAACCACCTCGGCAGGCAGCGCGAGTCCCCGCTTCGCAAGCTCACCGGCGAGGGACAGGGCGAAGTGCGCAACCAGGCTTGGCTTGAGCCGCAGACGGTGATCGGCATTGGTACCCGTCACCGTCCACGCCGACTCGACCACGTACAGCCGGTTCATCTCGTCCGTCGGACGATCGACCTTGCGACGGGCCGCAAAATGGCGAGCATTGCGGACACCATCGGGCGAATGAGCCACAAAGTCCGACCCGATCGATACGATCACATCGGCCTTGTGGACCTCGTTTAGTGTCGAGAGATCCTCTCCGAAAGCCTGGCGACTGCCTAGGCGAATCGAGTCTTCGCAGATTGGCTCCCAGGTCGACCACTTGGCCTCGGTCCAATCCTTGAGAAGCTGGTCCCGAAGCCGAAGCAGCGTCGGAGAAGTCAGCGCGCCCGAAAGGATATGAACTCCGCGACCCTTATCCGCAGCCCACTTGCCACGGCGGGTTTTGAAGTATTCCGTGATGGCATCCAGCCCAAACAGGACCGGCTTCGGAGCCGCGCCACCACCGTGACCGCCACCGTGCTCGCCATGACCTTCAGAAGGCGCAGCGGCGGGCACTTCTTTCTGAGCCTTGCCAGCGAGCAGTGGTCCAGACGAACGATCTGGATCGTACAGCTCCAGGATCGAGGCCTGAGCAAACGTGTTCGAAGCCCCGAGACTCATCGGGTGATTCGGGTTGCCTTCGATCTTCGTCGGACGACCTTCGTGACTCTCGACGAGCAGACCGTACACCGCAGATCCAAGTGGCATCGCGGTGGCATAATATGTAGGAAGGCCGATCGCGAGATCTTCGGGTGCCCGCGTGTAGGGAAGGATTTTCTCTTCGGGACGACGGCAACCAGCCAGACCGGCCAGCGCCATCGAAGCCCCGAGAAGACCCATGAACGAGCGACGGGTCAGCGGATTTTGAACCTCGGGCGGAACTTCAGACGGAAGCTCTCGCTCGAGAGACTCGCGGTACAGCGGACTGTTCTGTGCGTGGTCCGTGCTGCGCCAGTAGGTCTTTTCGCCTGGCGAAACGACAGGCCACTTGGGAAGTGTTGGCTTCATCGGTGACACCTAGAGCAATCGGTAGGTGGCGCAATCTTGAGTTCCTGGGCTAGCTTCTCCCCGAACTCGCGACGACGAATGTCGAGCGGTTTGTCGCCCGGTGGCTCCCAGCCCATGTTCGTGATCTGGTCGAGGGGACGCAGACGTGGCGAGGGATCGCGATGGCACTCGAGACACCAGCCCATCGACAGCGGTTCGACCTGACGCACCGTGACCATCTGATCCACGCGACCGTGACACTCGACGCAACCAACGCCGCTGGTGACGTGACGGCTGTGAGGGAAGAATGCGTAGTCAGGGGTCTTGTGAACACGGACCCACGGAATCGGCTTCCCGTACGCCCAGGACTCCCGCAGCGGCTGAAGTTTCGGCGAGTCCTTCCTGACGTTCGTATGGCAGTTCATACAAACCTGCGTCGGAGGGACCGTGGCGAACTCAGTGCGTTCGACATTGACGTGGCAATATCGACAGTCGAGTCCTAAATCGCCCGCATGGAGCTTGTGTGAGTACGGAATGGGCTGAATCGGCTCGTACCCCACGTCCGTATGCCGTGGGGAGAAGTAGTACCAGACGCCAAAAATGGCGCCAACGAGCCCGAACAAAACAGCGGCCACCGAAAGCGGAGGCAACCGGTTCGTCCACGGGGGGAAGACAAAGCGTTTGTCAGATGTCGGCTGGTTGGTCATATCGGAACGCCTCTACAGGAATCATCACGGCGGGCGTGGGCCACTTGATCGGCGATGCACATACCGGCGCGCAGCCTATCAAAAGGCCGCACGGGAAAGCAAGCTCGGTGTTTATGAGGAGGCGAGGACGGTAGAACTATAGGCGGCTACAGGGTTTTTGCGCGTCTATACCAACGCGCCCTTCCTGCTCACCAGCCGGGAAGGATAGTGTCACCGGATCGTCAAGGTCAGGCGCATCTGTAGTCGAAGCACGCGGATTGTAGATCTCAGACTCACTGGTCGCCTCAGTGGTTTTGCCCGCTTTCCGCGTCAGCCCCCCGGTGACGAGGATTCCGCCGTCCGGCAGCAGCGTCTGCTGATGACCAAAACGAGGCATGGCCATCGATGGAAGCTGGCGGAAGGCATTCTTACCAGCGTCATACAGAGAAGCCTGCGACAGGGTGCACAGCAAACTACTGTCCGCCGATGTCTCGCAGTCGTTGCAGCCAGACACCTGGGTTGCACTCCCACCAGTAATCACCACGCGCTGACCGGAAGGGGTCGCGGAGGCCGCCTCGAAGGCAGCTGCGCGGTAGTGCGGCTGGGCCGAACCACACGCGGCGGGCAGATACGGAGTCACCGTTCTCACCGTCGGCGCACTGGTCAGATCTGTCACCGAATAGACCCGTACCGCTGAAGCCGCGGCGGGCGGCTGGCCTGGCTGTGGTGTCACGGAGTTTGTCATCTGAAACCCGCCAGTCAGCAGCACATCGACCGGGAACGTCGGACTATCAGCAAGCGTTGCGCCGATCCGAGTTGCAGTATGAAAGGCGGTCGGGACGCCGCCCACGCTCAGACCCATTGCACTCATCGTCATCGGAGCATCCGGTAACCCCGACAGCAGCAGAGCCGTCATCGGCGGTGCCATCGCGGGTGTGGCCGGCCATGAGCCACCGAGTGCCAGCGCCGCATGATTGGAAATCGGCGTCAGCGATGGACCCAGAAACCCGGTCATCAAATTCGCGGAGCCGAAGACCTCGCCAGCCATTCCCGACCAAGCCAGGGCTTTCTGCACCGCAACTCCACCTCCCGGATTCAGCAGATCCCCACCGCCAACCGTACATGGCGGCAGGCCCGTGAACTTCGCCCCACCAATGCTGACCAAACCACCTTGTGGAAGCGCGGTCGTGCCCCCAAACGCCGAGGTATCCGTCTGTCCTACAGCATCACTCGTCACGGTCCATTTGCTGCCATCGAACTTAACCGTCAGTACCTCGGGGCCGGCGGGAACGGCTTCCCCACACGGAGCCAACCGAATCGGTGCGTTGGTGATCGGCGTCGTCAAGACTTGGCGACCACGCCCGGCAGTAATGCCTCCGAACACCATCAGCTTGACCGTGGTGTCCGTCGAGCTCAAGACCACCGACTGGTGAAAGGCCCTGGCCAGTGGTTTGTTACCTGCGACGGTGACCGCCTGAAAGGTTGCCTTCGCAGGATCGTAGATCTCCACCGTGTCGGTCACGCTCATGGCTTCGGCGTTCCCCGACACGAAACCCGTCTCGACACCGCCGTAGATCAGCACCTCACCGCCCGGTAGCATGGTCGCCGAGTGAAAACCGCGCGCGCCGACCATGCCAGAGGCCGGACAGTTCCAGCTCTCGACACCAAACATGGGCAGCACGCCAGCTCCACCATCGGAGGATACGCTCGACTTGCCTTGCAGCGCGCCGGTGTACACACGCTTTCCAGCGACATCGAATAGCTCGGCGAAAAAGGCGTACTGGTTCCGATCCACGGTGCCGAGGTCCAGGCTGGGATGCTCGTCGGGCAGCTTGGCAGTGATGTCGCACTTAAACTGCCAACTTGTGCCCTGTTTCTCGAGCACCGACAGTCGAACCGAGCCATCGCGCAGTACGGCGGACAACGGGAAGCCGCTTTTGTCGGTCTTGATGCAAGCGTGCTGACTTGCAGACTCCGCGAGCTGAAGCTTAATGCCCGGTCCAGGGTTTCCTTTGCAAGCCAGCAGGCTGAGGAATCCGAAGGAGAGTGTTGCGATGCGCAGACGATAGGAGCCCATTACGTTACACGGTAGCGTACGGGCCTCGGAGCGGTCAATCGCGCAGCGTGCGCAGCGAGAGGAGCAGAGGCGAGCTTAATCGCGGGACGAGAAGCGGAGCAGCAGACGCAGCGCGGTCACGAAGATATTGAACAGCGCCGCAAACAGCATCAGCGCCCCTTGTACGGGATTGTCGTACTCAGGGTTGTTGAGCACATCGCTCGTCGCGTAGACCAAGCTGACGACGCCAAAGATTCCGATGCCAATCGTGATGATCAGCCCGAGCCCCGACATCTGGATGAACGAGTTCACGATCATCGCAATCACCAGCGCGAAGAACATGCCGGTGAGCAGGCCGGCGGGTGCCGAAAATTTCTCTTTCGAGAACATCACGTAGCCCGTCACAGCCACAAAAACGCCGCCAGTCACAGCCAGCGCCCCCGGAATCGAGTTGGGAGCCAGGTAGTTGGCAATCGCCAGCAGCGGTCCCAGCGCAATACCAGAGATGAAGCCATCGGCGGCTAGCGCCACGATCCCCAGGCTCGGGTTCTGACGCGATGCCCACAGCGCTACCATCGGAACCACGTTGAGCAGCACCAGCGCCAAGATCCAGCCCACCGGACGGATGAAGAACTGAACCATCGCGGTCGAGGTGGCGCAGGTGTAGCCGCCAAACACAGCCATCACGACACTAATAAGAAGTAGCGCGTAGGTCTTTTTTGCGAGCAGTGCGCGATCTCCATCGAGCACCGTCGTACCGAACAGTTTTTCCGAGAAAGACAAGGTCGACATGGTCATCTCTCCATGCAGGGTTGCGATTGTTTCCGTCCATTATGAGCACGGTCTGCGCTGCGCGAAAGTGCGACATCGCAATGCCTGTCTTGCGCAGCTTATGAGATGGGGTCAAGCGGGATCGTACCGAATCGGCTACAGCGTCTCACCGCGCAGCAGCTTCTCGATGGCTGCCTCATCAAGAATCGGTACGCCATTTTTGGTGGCAGCGGTGCGCTTGTCTTCGCCGGGATCGGTGCCAATGATCAGGTAGCTGGTCTTTTTGGTCACTGAGGACGTGAACTTACCGCCGGCTGCCTCGATGCGCTTTTGGAAGTCGCCTCGCGGTTTGGACAGCGTGCCGGTGATGCAGAACGTCTTGCCGAGGAGCGGCCCCGTTGACGATACCGGCTCGACCGGCGACAGCCCGAGCGCGATGAACTTCTGAAGTAAGGTCTGCGCTTGGGGGTCTTTGAGATAGTCGCGAACCGCCCCCGCTCGCTCGTCTCCGAACCCGTGGATCCCGACTAGGTTGCGATGGACGGCATCGGGCGTGGTCTTCAGCAGTTGCTCCAGCGAGTTGTATTGCTCAGCGATCTTCTGTGCCCACACCCAACCGATGCCGTGAATGCCAAGTGCAGTCAGAAACCGTGACAGCGTCGCCTCGCTGCGCCCGGTGGCAATCGCCGCAAGGATGTTGTCGGCGCTCTTTTCACCGAGCCGAGGCAAGCTCAAAAGCTGCGCACGGGTCAGCGAGAACAGATCAGCCAAGTCTTTAATAAGCCGCGCCGTCACCAATGACTCGACCAGCTTGTCGCCGAGCCCCGAAATGTTCATCGCGTCGCGGTTGCAAAAGAAGGTAATCGCCTCGCGGAGCTGACGAGGGCACGGCTTGGTGTTCGGACAGCGCAGCGCGACTTCACCGGGACGTTTGATGAGCAGATCGCCACACTCGGGACAGTGGGTTGGGGGCGGAATCGGCTTCAGCTCCGACTCACGACCGGCTCGACGCTCTTTGACCACGGCGATGATCTGCGGAATGATCTCACCCGCTTTTTCAACGAGCACGAAGTCGCCAACCATCACTCCGAGCCGAGCGATCTGATCCCAGTTGTGCATCGACGCCCGTGACACCGTGGTTCCCGCCAATTCAATGGGCTGGAGCACAGCTACCGGCGTCACCACTCCGGTCCGACCGACGCCCAGCTCTATATCGAGGAGTTTGGTGGTCGCCTGCTGCGCGGGAAACTTATAGGCAATTGCCCAACGAGGCGCACGGGCCGTAAATCCAAGTCCTTCGCGCTGGCCGAGGTCATTCACCTTGAGCACGAGTCCGTCGACGTCAAACGGCAGGCTCATGCGCTTGTCCTGCCAGATCGTTACTTCTTTGAGCAGCGCCTCCAGGCTACCGACCGACTTGGTGTCTGGATAGACCGGCAGCCCGAGTCGTCGCAGATGGTCGAGCAGCCCGGTGTGGGTCGTGATACCCGGTACCTCGCCCACAACTTCATAAACCAGTACCCGCAACGGACGCTTCGAGACGATGCGCGAGTCGAGCTGTTTGAGCGTTCCACCGGTGGCATTGCGCGGGTTTTTAAACGGCTCTTCCCCCGCTGCCAGTCGCTCCACATTGAGTTTGTCGAAGCCGTCGCGGGGCATGTAAACCTCGCCGCGCACCAGCAGATCCACTTTCTCTTTGAGCAGCATCGGCAGGTTTTTTACCGTGCGCAGGTTTTGCGTCACGTCTTCGCCGATCAGTCCATCACCCCGCGTTGCCCCGAGCACAAACACGCCGGACTTATAGGTCAGCTCAATGCCGATGCCGTCAATCTTGGGCTCAATCACTAGCTCGGGAGTTCGACGATCCCCGGCGGCGGCCAACCCGCGCACCACGCGGCCATGAAAGTCGCTCAGATCATCCGCAGAATAGGTGTTATCGAGCGACAGCATCGCCACCGCCCGCTCCACCTTGGCAAATCCGGAAAGAGGCGTGTGTCCCACCCGTCGCGTCGGTGAATGCGCAACGACCCAGTCGGGATGCGCCGCTTCGATCGCTTCGAGCTTCTTTTTCGACTGGTCATACTCGTAATCGGCAACGCTTGGGTTGTTGTCGACGTAGTAGCGACGATCGTGTTCAAGCAGCTCAGCCACCAACGCCAAATACTCGTCGCGGTTGCCCGCGCCCCCAAACAAACTTCCCACCGCTGAAGCTGCCGCCGGGGTTCCTATCGACGTCGCTGCCTTGGTTGCAGCCTTTTTCTTTGCGCTCACAAACGGCTCCTCATCTCGCAGGTTTGCCGCAAACTGCGGTCAGGCCATGATAGCAGCCTGAGCCATCGGACTACTCTGCTTGCGCAGTTGGTTCGTCGGCTTTGTACTCGCTGTAGTGGCCGTAATACGATCGATAGCCTTTGCCGCTGACATCGATGTCGTTGAGGACCACTCCGACGATGTGCCCACCGACGTCAAGCATGTGCTGAACCGCCCGCGTGGCCGCCTCCCGTGGCGTCTTCCCATGGCGCACAATCAGCACCACTCCGTCGACCAGCGTCGCCAAGATCGCCGGATCGGTCACTGGAACCGCTGGCGGTGAGTCGATCAGTACCCGATCGAAGCGGCTCCCCACCTCTGCCAATAGCTTGCGAAAGTGCTGACCGTTGAGCAGTTCGGCTGGATTCGGTGGCGTCGGGCCCGCTGGCAACACCGACAGATTTTCGACCTCTGATGAGCGAATTGCATCATCGAGCGACACCTCTCCGACGAGCACATTGGTCAACCCGATGGTCGCACTGATCCCAAACGCCCGCGCAATCCGAGGCCGCCGCAGGTCGCAATCGATGATCAACGTCTTCGCTCCCGACTTGGCCAGCACCGTCCCCAGGCTCACGCAGCACAGCGTCTTTCCTTCTCGGGGAAGTGACGAGGTCAAGAGCAGCGTTCGCAGCGGCTTATCCGCCCCGGCAAACATCAAATTGGTGCGAATCGCTCGGCAGGCCTCCGCAACCGTCGAGCGTGGATGGTAGGCCACATACAGATCGGGCGGATAGCGACCCTTGCTGTCCGACGCAAAGCTCGGGACCACCCCAAGCAGCGCTTGCCCCAGGTTCGTTTCGATGTCTTGCGGTGCCTTCACCGTCCGATCGAGTGCATCGAGCAAAAATGCCAGCAGCACGCCCGAGAGCAGCGCCAGGACCACCGACAGTGCCAACACCACCCGCACCCGAGGGCTGACCGGCACCTTCGGCGTTCGCGCATAATCGAGCACTTTGATGTTGGACAGCCGCAGCCGTCCGACCATGCCGCTCTCTTTGCTGCGGTTCAGGATCAAGTTGTATTGCTTTTGCAGACTATCGGCGTCGCGTTTGAGCTTGTTGTATTCGATTTCCAGACGAGACAGCCGCATCCCTTCTTGTTTCATCAGGGCCAGCTCGTTTTGCACCTTCTGCTCGTCGGAAACCGCCTCGCTGTAGCGAATCTGCGAAGCCGACAGCGCCACCTCCACCTCTCGAGACAGCTCGCGCAGGATCTGCTCGACCTTCGAGGCCTGCTGCTGAACCTGCGGATGGGTGTCTTGATAGCGCGACTTCAGCTCCGCCAGTCGTCGCTGTTCCTCGGTGTACGCACGCCGTAGATCCCCGAGTAGCTGCGGCATGTCGATTCCAAGCACCGGCACATGCAGCGCGTCGAGTTCTTTGAGCTTGCGCAGCTCGGTCAGTTGGCTCTGCCGTTGCATCTTGCGCAGCTTCACCTCGGTGAGCGCATCGGTGTACTTGTCGATCTGGCGCGATACTTGATTGGTGCGATCCTCGACGCTCACCGTCAGCAAATCTTGTCGCGACTTGAAATCAAAGAGTGCGACCTCGGCGTCATGCAAGCCCTTGCGCAGACGATCGAGCTCGTCGGCAAGCTGTTCGCTCGTTTTTTGATTGACAACTTCTCTGGCTTGTGCTGCATCCGCCACGAACTCGTCGGCAACGGCATCGGCGATCTTCTTGGCCCAGCTCGGATCGGTGTGCCGAGCCGTCAGCAGGAGCACCCGTGTCTCAGCCACCACGTCGGCGGTGTAATAGTTCAGCAGCGCTTCCCCGGCCTCATCGAGACTCTGTGGCAGCTTGCCCCCCAGATAGAAGCCCGGCTCACTCATCAGCCGCAGCCGCGCTGCCACCCGTCGTGCCAACGTGTCCGACGTCAGAACCTTGCGACTGGTCTGCAAGAAGTCCTGCATCATGTAGTAGTTCGCTGGCGTCGGATCGACCACGTCTTGCACCGCGCTGCCCAGCACCTGCGGCACGTTCGCTTCGATCAAGATACTGGCCCGCGTCTCGTAGATGCGCGGCTGTGACTGCGTCCACAGGCTGGCCAGCATCGGCCACAGCAGCAGCATCAGTAACACCGCCCAGCGCCGCTCCCACAGCACCCCGACGTAACGCGACAGCTCGCTCGTACCCTCATCGACACCGTTATGGCCACGCACAGGTGGCAGGCTCCGCCCAGCGGACGAGGGCTGGCCGGACGAGGTGTGTGTATGGGACGACGAACTCATCGTGAGGCCCTATTGTGCCACTTTCTGCTCAATGTCGGCGCAGGGAATGCAAGAGAGGCACCAGCGGCGAGGGGATTGCTAAAGAAAGAAGGAGTTGGCCGGTTCCTGCGGGAGCCGACGAAGGCCTACAAATCGTCTGAGTCGCCGTCGAGCTGCGTGGCCATGCGATGGCGCGTCTGGGCCAGGTTGCTCAGCGCTTCAGCAGTGCGAGAGATGACCTCAATCGAGCGATGGAACTCGCCCAAGCGGGACTCTTGGTTGCGGGCCAACTCACGGAGCGCCTCGATGGCTTGCAGGATTTGATCGCCGCCTTTGGTCTGTTCGCGCTGCGCAGTGTGAAGGTGGGACACCATCTCGCTGATCGATTCGATCGAGCGGGTAATCTGCTTGCTGCCTCGCGTCTGTTCTTGAGACGAGCGTTCGACGTGCTTGGTGATGTTCTTCATCCGCTCGGCAGCCTTCAAGATCTGCTCAGAACCACGGGCTTGCTCGCTGGTGGCGGTCGCGATCTGCTGCACCGTCTCGGCAATCGAGCCGATCGCGTCGGTCACCTGCTTGCTACCACGGGCCTGTTCGACGGTGGCGCGAGCGATATCGCGAACCATTTGCGTCGCTCGCTCGGCTGCTTCCAGGATCTTGCGCAGCGCTTCTTCGGCTTGATGGCTGACCTTGACACCGTCGTCGACCGCTTTGGCACCGCGCTCGACGGCGTCGATGGCGTTGCGCGACTCGGCTTGCACGCTCTTGATCAGCTCGCCGATGTCTTTGGTACTAGCGGACGAGCGCTCGGCGAGGTCTTTGATCTCATCAGCAACGACCGCAAACCCTTTACCATGCTCACCAGCCTGAGCGGCGATGATGGCGGCGTTGAGTGCCAGCAGGTTGGTCTGCTCGGCCACGTCATCGATGATGCGCAGGATCTTGTCGATTTCGCCGATCTTGTCACCAAGACGAGCGATGACGCGGACCGTGCCTTCAGAGTAGCCCTTGATCTTGTTCATTCCGTCGATGGTCGACGTGATCGCTTGGGCACCGAGACCGGCGGCACGACTGACCTCTTCCGACAGTCGAGCGGTTTCGTTGGCGTTGTTTTCGACCTGACGAATCGAGATGTCCATCTCATTCATCGATGAGCTCGTCTCTTCCGCCGTTGCCGAAAGAGCCTCGACGTTCTTGGCGACCTCGCGAATCGAGTACGTCATCTCTTCGATCGACGTCGCCGATTCCTGCACCGCGCCGGCCAAGTTGACCATGTTTTCGGCGACCTCATCATTGCTGGCCGCCATCTCGAGGATCGATGAGCTGGACTCTTCGGCACCACGCGCCAACGTCTCGACCGACTGTGCGATCTGTTTGGCCGAGGTCGTCATCTCATGCAGCGAGGCGCTGGTCTCCTCGAGTGCATGCATTTGCTGGCCAATGGTGTTGCGCAGATCCGAAAGCACGTTGTTCAAATCGCCACTCGTCTTGGACTGCACGCCGAGTTGCCGGGACAGGTCTTGGTGACGCTGGAAGAGCAGCTTGCGCAGTCGTTCCATCAACTCGGCCACAGCACCGAGCGGCTCGTCCGCACCAAGCGGCACCGGCTCCTCGACCTCACCACCGACGAGTCGATTCATGGCTGCACGCAGCTCAGCGACCTGCGCCCCGGTCCGCACCTGGAGCACGACGTTGACCGCGATCACGATGACCACCACCGCTGAAATGGGCCACGCCGCTGCCTGAGCCTCGCGTGACACAACAAACAAGAGACCGAGCAGCAGTGCCGCAAGGGTGACGTTGATGAGCAAGCGCCCACGGACGATGTGGTTCATCGCGCATCAGTTTACAGGCAATTTAAAACGAAATCTGCCTTTCAAATCTGTGGGTAACAAATCGCTGACTCCGTTCGGTCCATGCATGGATCGGAGCTTGGGACCGCCGGTTGGAAGCACTCCAGCGCCACAAATCGAAGTCGTGCATCCAAAGCGCATTGATCAGCGCGCCGTAAGATGCCATGCTGCCGTCGCTGAGACTGAGCACCTAGGCTACCAAGGAGCCATCAATGACCGAGATTACCCAGCTTGTGGCCCGCGAAATCCTCGATTCGCGTGGCAACCCGACCGTGGAAGTGGAAGTCGCGCTGTCTGGCGGTGCCGAAGGCCGTGCCGCAGTTCCTTCGGGCGCATCGACCGGAACCCATGAAGCGATCGAGCTACGCGATGGCGACCAGAGCCGATATCTGGGCAAAGGCGTCCTGCGCGCCATCCAGAACATCGTGGAGATCATCGAACCAGCGATCATCGGTTTCGATGCCCGCAACCAGGGCGCACTCGATGTCGCGCTGCTCCAACTCGATGGAACCTCCAACAAAGGCCGACTCGGTGCCAATGCACTGCTGGCGGTGTCCATGGCGGCTGCCCGAGCAGCAGCTCATGCCCACGAGTTGCCCCTGTATTCCTACCTGGGTGGCGTTTCGGCACGACTGCTTCCCGTGCCACTGCTCAACCTCATCAATGGCGGTGCTCACGCGGACAGCGGCCTGGATGTCCAGGAGTTTATGGTCGTGCCGTATGGTGCCCCCTCGTTCCCCGAAGCACTTCGCGCCGGTGCCGAGATCTTCCACAACCTGAAAAAGGTGCTCAAGGGCATGGGCATGGCGACCTCCGTGGGTGACGAGGGTGGCTTTGCTCCCAGCCTTCCTCGAAACGAAGCCGCGCTCGAGGCACTGATGACCGCGATCGGCAAGGCTGGTTACAAACCCGGTGTCGATGTCGGCATCGCGATGGACGTCGCCGCCAGCGAGTTCTACTCGACGGAACAGGCTTCTTATCAGGTCGATGGAAAACAGCTTGGTTCCAGTGAACTGGTGGCTTGGTACGTTGATCTCGCGGCGCGCTACCCGATCTGCTCGATCGAAGACGGCATGGCCGAAGACGACTGGAGCGGTTGGAAGCAGCTCACCGAGGCGCTCGGTCGCAAGATCCAACTGGTTGGCGATGATCTATTTGTGACCAACCCGATCCGGCTCCGTCGCGGCATCAACGAAGGCATCGCCAACTCGATCCTCATCAAAGTAAACCAAATCGGCACCTTGTCCGAGACGATCGATGCTGTCCACATGGCGAAGAACCGGGGCTACACGGCGATCATCTCGCACCGCTCCGGCGAAACCGAGGACACCTTCATCGCCGACCTCGCCGTCGCGCTATCGGCGGGTCAGATCAAGACCGGCTCGGCTTCGCGCAGCGATCGCATCGCCAAGTACAACCAGTTGCTGCGCATCCACGAGCAGCTCGGCACTGCCGCTCGGTATGCTGGTCGCAGCGCCTTCCCGAACCTCGCCGAATAGTACGCCGACAGACGGACCCATTATTGCCCCACCGAACATTCCGCTGAGATTCCGCTTGCGTCGGGGGCACGCTTCGCTATGGTCGCTTCTCCTTGCGAACCGCTCGCTCCATCCCAGCTTCCACAAATCCGCCTGTCCCAGTCGATGACCGGGCGCTGCTGCGTCTCCAGTTGCGGGTCTTCGCGCTGACCTGGCTGTGCTACGCCTCGTACTACTTCACACGCAAAAACCTGTCGGTGGTCAAAAGTCGGCTGCACGAAACGCTGCACATTTCGACCACCGCGCTCGGCTCGATCGAAACCCTCTACCTGGCCTCGTATGCGGTTGGCCAGTTCGTCAGCGGTGCAGTCGGCGATCGGATCGGGGCCCGGAAGTTACTCACGATTGGCATGCTCGGCTCGGCGGCTTCGGCGTTTGTGTTCGGGGCCAGCTCCGCGATTGTGCCATTTGCCCTGGCGTTCGCGGTCAACGGCTTCCTTCAGTCGACCGGCTGGTCTGGCAACGTCAAAGCGATGCAGCCGTTTTTTTCGTCGGCCAGCCGAGGCCGTGTCATGGGCCTGTGGACCACAAACTACCAAGCGGGCGGCCTGGTGGCGACTGCGGCCGCGACTTTTTTGCTGACCCACTTTGGCTGGCGAATGGCCTTCTTTGGTCCGGCGCTGTGGGTCGTCGCGGTCGGTCTGCTGGTGGCCCTGTTCCTGGTCGAGCGGCCCGAGCAGCGCGGCTTTCCCCCCATGGAGCCCGAACCCATCAAGCTCGATGGCGGCCAGCCTGACCGGGGCCCAACCCTGCTCGATCTGCTGCGAATGCAGGTGCTGTGGACACTGGGCCTGGCCTACTTCGGACTCAAGCTGATTCGCTATAGCTTGCTGTTTTGGCTGCCGTTCTACCTCAAGCAGCACCTTCACTACAGCGAGGCTCAGGCCGGCTATCTATCGCTGCCGTTCGAGGTCGGCGGCATCGTCGGCTCAGTCACAGTCGGCTGGTTATCCGATCGCTACTTTCGTCACAGCCGATTGAAAATCACGGTCCCGGCGCTGCTGCTCCTGGGCGGCGCTCTCATCACCTATCAGCTTGTCGGTGACAAGGGCCTTGTGGTCAACGCCGTGCTCCTGGCCTGCGTCGGCTTTTTGCTATTTGGTCCAGACTCGCTGCTATCGGGAACGATGTCGCAAGACCTGGGGGGTCGTGCGGCCACCGGTCGGGTTGCGGGAATCATCAACGGCATGGGCTCGGTCGGAGCCATCTTCAGCCCGCTGATTGTTGCCCGGGTCAGTGAATCGTACGGCTGGGGCACGCTGTTCTTCGGCTTCTGTGCCGTGACCATCGTTGCGGCGGCACTGCTGTTTGTATCGGCAGTCCTTGTAGAGCAACGCCGCGCCAAAAGCCCGTCCGCCTAGCCCCCAAAGTGGAGACCGCTTTTCCAAGGGGGTTGTGTGACCATACCACCTTGGTACACACTCCCCGCCAATCCACCTACAATTCTTGAGGTCTTTTCATGAAACGGAGAAGTGCCAGCTTCGTACCCGGCGTGACGGGTGCGTTCCTGTTCGTAATGTCCAGCCTCGTCGGCTGTGCCGAGCCTGCGAGCAAGTGTGCGAGCGGTCTAGCGGAGTGTAACGGCGAGTGCATCAGCGATAAAACCGACCCGAACAACTGCGGCGGCTGCGGAACGGCCTGCGCCGATCCGTTGGTGTGTAGCTCGGGCAAATGCAGCGATAGCTGTGCCGGCAGCCAGGTCGCCTGTGGTCGCGCCTGCGTCGAGTTGGCATCGGACGCACTCAACTGCGGCAAGTGTGGCGTCAAGTGCACTAACGGTGCGACCTGCGTCGAAAGCAAGTGCGTCGGCGGCAATCAGCCCGAGTGCATGGACCGCATTCCGTTTGCGACGAGTGGCAGCTATGACCTCGATGCCAAAGTGGTTCAGGTCTCCGGTCGGCTCACCAAGAACGGAGCAGCGGTTCCCGATGGGGCCAACCGAGGCAACCTGGTGTTTGAGTTCAAGAACGGCAGCGCCCGCTCGATGCCGTCCTTCAAAGACACCGGCGATGCGACCTACCAAGGCAGCGTGTTTTCTGGCACCTACGACGTGTACTACCAGCCTTCGAGCTACTGCCAGAACGGCAACGCCCTGCCCTGCCAGCGCATCCTGATCCGCGAGGGCGTCGCTCTCACCGTCTCGGGCTCTCTCGACTTCGACGTCAAGACCGTACAGGTGTCGGGCAAGCTCACGAAGAACAGCACCACCGTACCCGATGGCACGAACCGCGGCTACCTGGTCTTCGAAAACAAGCAAGGCTCGTCCCGCACCATGCCGTCGTTCAAGGACACCGGCGAGACCACCTACCAGGGTGAAATCTTCGCGGGCACGTACGACGTTCGTTACCAAAACAGCAGCTACTGCAGCGACAAGTCCGCCCTGCCCTGCCAGTCGATCGTCATCCGCCAAGGTGTTCCACTCACTACGAGCGGCGCGCTCGACTTCGACGTCAAGACCGTGCAGCTATCGGGTCGCGTCACCAAGAACGGCGCGACCGTGCCCGACGGATCGAACCGAGGCAGCTTGATGTTCGAGCTCAAGCAAGGCACCACCCGCTCGATGCCATCGTTCAAGGACAACGGCGAGGCCACCTACCAAGGCGAGCTGTTCGTCGGCACCTACGACGTCATCTACTCGAAGAGCTACTACTGCTCGGTCGGCGGCGTGCTGCCCTGCGGCAACCTGCGACTGCGCTCCGGCCTGGCTGTGACCACCTCGGGCGCGCTCGACTTCGACCTGAAGACGGTCAGCGTCTCGGGCAAGCTCACGAAGAACGGCGCGGTGGTTCCAAACGGCGTAAACCGTGGCTCGATTGCTTTCGAGCAGGCTGACGGCAACTCCATCTCCATGCAGTCGTTTAAGGACAACGGCGAGGCCACCTACCAAGGCGAGCTGTTCGCCGGTAGTTACGACTTGGTCTACATCCCATCGTATTACTGCTCGACGGCTGGACCCCTACCCTGCCAGCGTCTGCGTGTCCGCAAGGCCGTGACCCTCAACACCTCGGGCTCGCTCGATGTCGATGCCAAGACGGTGCAAATTTCGGGCAAGTTCACCAAGAACAGCCAGACCGTGCCAGACGGAACGAACCGTGGCTCGCTGACGTTTGGATTCAAGGATGGCGGTGCCGTCACCATGCCGTCCTTCAAGGACAACGGCGAGGCCACCTACCAAGGCGAGGTCTTCGCGGGCAGCTATGACGTGACCTATCAGCCGAGCTACTACTGCTCGACGAGCACGGTGTTGCCCTGTCAGTCCGCGACGCTGCGCACCGATCTCCAACTGACGGTCAGCGGCGCACTCGACTTCGATGCCAAGACCGTGAACGTGTCCGGCAAGCTGACCCGAAATGGCCAGCCCGTGCCCGACAGCACGAACCGAGGCAACCTGACCTTCGTCGAAAAGAGCGGCAGCTCGCGCTCGATGCCGTCGTTCAAGGACACCGGTGACGCCACCTACCAAGGCGAGGTCTTCGCCGGTTCGTACAGCATCTTCTACAACCCCAGCTACTACTGCTCGACGATGAGTCCGCTGCCCTGCCAAACAGCACTCCTCGTCGGTTGTCCGGCTGTGAAGTAATCGACCCCATCCAAAAGACCTGAACAAAGAGAACTGTCATGAAGCTCAAGAACCTTCTGCTCCTCGGCACACTCTGTGCGCTCATCGCTAGCTGTAGCGACCCAACGCCGCCCGTACTCGAAGACATGGGAATGTCGATGTGGGATGGCGATAGCTCCGGCTGTCTAAACGGCCAGTTCCGCTGCGGCGCAAGCTGCGTCGACGTCGCCACCTCGCTCGACAACTGTGGTCGATGCGACAACAAGTGTGGCGATCGTCAGCAGTGCATCGCTGGTTCCTGTAAGGACCAAGTCGGCGACTGCCGCAAAGAAGGCGGCTGCGGCAAGGGCTACTTCTGCGACCTCAACTCGGGCGCTTGCAAGCCCGGCTGCGGTGCCAACCCCGACTGTGGAACCAACGAAGCGTGCGACATCTCGACGCACAAGTGTACCTGCGACTCTAGCTCGCACGACTGCGCGGGCAAGTGCGTTCGCTCGGACGACGTGAATACTTGCGGCAAGCGCTGCGATGCCTGCCCGACGGACCCAAATGGCACAGCCAGTTGCTATAGCGGGATGTGCGACATCTCCTGCACCAGCCCCTATCGCGAGTGCAGCGGCGTGCCCGGCTGCTCCGAGTGCTGCCGCGACTACGACTGTCCGTTTGGCTCGGGCAAGATCTGCGTGTCGAACAAGTGTACCGTCGCGTCCCGCTGCACGAAGACCAGCGAGTGCAACACCGATGAAGCATGCACGAGCGGCGTCTGCACCAAGACCCCACCGGGCGGTGCCTGCGTCGCGACCACCGACTGCCCGATCGGCCAGTTCTGCCAGAGTAACAAGTGCGCAATCGTCACCTGCCCATCAGAAAGCCATGGCTTCGCGAACTCGGCATGCCCCGTCGGGGCTGGCTGCCGCAAGGCACGCTGTGTGGACCTGATTGGCGCCTACTGCAACAACTGGAGCGACTGCGGCAACGACTACACCTGCGACTCGGGATCCGGCACCTGCAAGCTCATCCCCGGTAGCCGTGACTGCACCACCAACTTTAGCTGCACCAACTACAGCGTCGGCTATGCGTGCGTAAACGGTCACTGCCTCAACGCGGGGACTTCGTCGGTCTATGCCGAGGCGGATATCGAGTGCGGCTTCGGCTACTACGCAAAGAGCATCAACAAAACCGGTCGCAGCAGCTACTGCACCGGAATGTGCTCCAGCACCGGCTATCCGACCTGCGCGTCCGGCTACAGCAACACCTGCTCGACCTCTCGCTGCAAGGCCTATGGCTCATCGGCTCGTGGCTGCTGCTCCCGCATTCACAACACCTGCACCTCGGACCTCGACTGCTCGGCCCAGAAGTGCCTAGGCGGCTACTGCGTGTCGGGTACGAGCTGCACCAGCTCCTCGAGCTGCCCGTTCGGTGAAAAGTGCGACGGCGGTGCCTGCAAGTTCTCGCCAGGCCGTAGCTGCACGGGCGACACCGATTGCGGCAACGGCCAGGTTTGTATGTCCGGCAAGTGTGGCCCCGACTGGGAAGCCACAGGCTGGAAGTAGTCTAGCCCACACTTTATCCCGCTTTGGTAAGATGGGGCTATTCCAGCCCCAGCTACAAAAGAACTCCTAAGAAGTCCCTACTTCATCATCACGGCGGAAGAGCTGCCGCCGATCTCGCTCGTTCGCATGGTTCGCACCACGGCACCATTTGTGAGCCTCGCCGACGCACGCATCCAATACGAAAAGGTCATCGAGGCACTCGATCGCCATGGGCGCAGCACCCGGTTCATGCTTGCCGATTTGCGCAACGCACCCGGACGCAGCGATCCGGGCTTCGAAACGATGATGGCCGAGCTACGGCCACGCATGAACCGAGGCTACCGTCGCCAAGGAGTGCTCACCAAGACCGCTGCCGGCACGATTCAAATCAGCCGTCACACCAAGCAAGACGGCATCGAGATACTCATCTCCGACAACGAAAACGACATCATGTCGTTCTTCCGAATCGTCGCCAAAATGTCCCGCTAGGCCGAGTTAGCGACCCATCGCTCGCTTCATATCGAGCTTGGCGTCTTTTTCTTTTTGGTCTTCGCGCTTGTCGAACTGCTTTTTGCCCTTGCCGAGCCCAATCAGGACTTTGATCTTGCCGTGAAGCAGGTAGACCTCCAGCGCCAGCAGGGTGTAACCCTTGAGGCTGGTGGCTTCATCGAGCTTCTTGATCTCGGCTTTGTGAAGTAGCAGCTTGCGCGGTCTGCGCGGCGCGTGGTTGAAGCGGTTCGCGAACGCCCATTCGCTGACCTGCATATCGAACAGAAACGCTTCGCCCGCCTCGACCTTCGCATAGGCTTCGCCAAGGCTCGCCTTGCCATCGCGCAGCGACTTGACTTCAGAACCGACGAGGACGAGGCCCGCCTCGATGGTGTCCTCGATGAAGTAGTCGTGCCGAGCGCGGCTGTTGCGCAGCAGAACCTTTTTGCCTTCACCCTTCGGAGCACTCATCGTCTTTCACCATTTGTGCTGGCCAGCGTCGCTCGTCGCTCACTTGAGCTGCTGAGCTACCCTAGCACGCGCAGCCGCAGCTTGCCGTCTTCGTTCAAGTTCTTCACGTAGTCCGGCACGCCCGGCAGTCGCGAGGTCAGCGGATTGTCAAACACCGGGATGTCGAGCGGACGGTTTTTCGCGAACACATCGTGTCGACCGTGTTGCTTATACCACTCCGCCACAGTCGCATTGGCCATCATCTGCTCGACGATGTTGCGCCAGCCGACGCCGGTGTTGTAGGCGCAGAAGCTGATCTCGCCCATCTGGGTACCGTAGGGAATGATGCACATCTCGGTGCGGCGGAAGTCGTAGTTAAACAAGTCCTGGAACCACATGCCAGCGACGAACAGGACGCGCCACTCGAACTCGTGGGCATCGGACTCGAACTGACCGACCTTCTTGCCGCGCGCACCAGTCTGCGACAGAAACTGCTTGAACAGCGTCAGCAGATCGTAGCCTTCGGGAGCCCGCTCGGGACGGAAGTTGCGGATCAGCGCCAGCGCCGTCTGCGCCATCGTCACCGCCTTGGGCATGTTGCCATCGGTGATGACCGTCACGTCCTTGGCGAACTGCTCGACGTCGAGGAACTCGAGCAGCGGCACCATCTTCTTCGTCTTCTTGTTCACAAAGAGGATCGTCCCGACGCCGCAGTTCGGATGGCAGCCGCAGTTGACCGCACCAAACTTCGAGTTTTGCTCGATGAGCAGATCGGTCAGGTTGGAAAACGGTCCCATCGCCGACAGAGGGAACCAGTCACGCATCGGCTCGGTGACGCCGGTCTGGTTCTTCATGTCATGCACGAGATGCGACAACGTGTAGCGCTGCTTGGCTCGCGTCTCATCATCGATGTCCTCGTCGCGCCCGGTGAAGCTTACCGGCTGGAACGACACGACGGTGATCTTGTCGCTGTTCTCGATCGCAAACTCGATGATCTTGCCGACCTGGTCGTTGTTGACACCGTTTACCAGTGTCACCACCAGGATCACGTCAATGCCAGCGCCGTGCAGTTCCTCGATGGCGCGGAGCTTGACGTCGAACAAGTTCGAGATCTTGCGGTGCGCGTTCGACTCGTTGCTGGTGCCGTCGAACTGGAGGTAGGCCATGCGCAGACCCGCCTCTTTGGCCTTCTTGGCAAAGCCGGGCTCCTGCGCAAAACGCAGGCCGTTCGTCGCGCACTGCACCGCAAAGTAACCGACCTCACGGGCATAGCGAATCGCATCCAGGAAGTAGGGCGACAGCGTCGGCTCACCGCCGGAAAACTGGATGCTCATCTGACGACGAGGTTTGACGTTGATGGTGTCATCGAGGATGCGCTTGATCTCATCCCAGGACAGCTCATGCACGAAGCCGACTTGGTTCGCATCCATGAAGCACGGGTCGCACATCATGTTGCAGCGGTTGGTCAGGTCAATCGTCATGACCGCGCCGCGTCCGTACTTCATCGTCGAGGTACCATGCGAACGGAGCGACGTTTCGACCGTCGGGAAATCGCGACCGGGAAACAGGTGCTCGATCCGCTCCATGAACTGCGGATCAATCGACATCACATCGGAACAGACACCGTGCTTGTCGCAGGTCTTTTCCATCAGGATTTGGCCATCTCGCTCGATGATGTGCGCCTTGACTTCACCAGGGCGACCGTCGACCAGATCGGTCAGCTTGCGGCGACCTGACAGGATATCTTCGCGAACTTCCTTTACGCATTTGGGACAAAGGGAGTCGGTTTCCCGAGGCCAGCCGAGTTTCGGAAAAGTCCGTTCACGCGACTTGAGCAAAGGCCCAGGGGCCCAGCTCGGATGAGGTGAGGGCCGCTCGAACTTCTCGTTCAGGAGCTTGACAAGGGGCCACGCCGCCTGAGCCATGGCCACCGCTACGCGAGAGGTCTGCTTTGCTAGCTGAGTAGGGAACTGCATCGGGAAACTCCTAAGAATCTTCTATGCTTGCTGCAATTTTCGAAGCGCGGCAATCCTAGCAGCAAGGCACCACAGCCGCCCGCTATTCATACGGAAAACACACGATAGAGTGAACGATTAGTTCAGTGTTTTTTGGGGGGGTCTGGTGGGTGGGACAAACCCCCCCAG
>CALLYL010000781.1 GCA_937859535.1 uncultured Myxococcales bacterium | reverse complement strand
GCGGTCCGAGCTGCGGCACTACCGACTTGGCTTTGAAGAGGGGGCGCAGTCTGCATGGGATGGGGAAGGTCGTTTGACTTCGAATTACACCGTCAGGGAGGGAAAACGCTATGGCATTGTCGGGCGTTTCGACTGCGTCACGGTTCATTAAGGGCGGCCTCCTTATGCTGCTACTGGGAGTCGGCGGCGCACTGGGCTGGTACTCGTTCAGGAGTTCCTTCCGTGGTCCTGCGCTGCCGCTTCCGTTCTATTCCTCCGAAGACTTCACGGCCGAGTGGATCGAGCCCACGGATCCGCGCTTTGCCAACATCCATCGCATCGCGCCGTTTTCCTTGCGCAATCAATCAGGAGAGCTGGTGACCAATGCTTCCCTGGACGGGAAGATCTACGTTGCAAACTTCTTTTTCACCGGGTGTCCGGGCATCTGTCCCAAGATGGCGACCAACTTGCTTCGGGTCCAGACTGCTTTTCTCACCGACGATGAAGTGCGACTGGTTTCCCATTCTGTGATGCCCGATAAGGACTCTCAGGAAGTGCTGCGCACCTACGCAAACGATCATGGCGTTGTGTCGGGAAAGTGGCACTTGCTTACTGGTGAAAGAGAGTCGATCTACACGCTGGCGCGGCGTTCGTACTTTGCGGAAAAGCAGCCCGGATTCATCAAGAATAGCAGCGAGTTTCTGCATACTGAAAACATGCTGCTGATTGACCGTCACGGCAGAATTCGCGGGATCTACAACGCGACCCTGCCGGTGGATGCCGATCGAGCGATTGAGGACATCCGTCTGCTCAAGCGCGAGCGGTGACGAGGTTAGCCCTTGCGCAGACCGGCCACGAGCACCCGCACGATCTCGGAGACCAGCCGCCTGTGCATGGCTACGCTGGTGGCATCATAGTTTGCACCAGAGGCGGCCCGCAGGAACAGGTGTGCAGTTGCTGGCACCGTCATTCCGGCGCGCTTCAGATCGAGTTCCTTGGTGTCTTCCAATACCGACATGAGTAGCTTGAGGAACGCACGATCGGAGCGCTGGACCAGCTCGGCCCCAAGCTCGCCTTGGGAGTCCATGAGTTCGCGAGCGTGTGGCGAAGCATGCACGAGTTCCCAGTAGCGGGTGAACTTCGCCGATAGCATCGCCGCCAATCGCTCTTCGATCGGTGCACTGGACTGACTGGCGAGATCGGCGGCCGCTAACAGTTCGTCTGTCACGGACTCCACGACGGCTCGAAAGATCGCTTCCTTGTCAGCGAAGTAGGCGTAGACCGTCGGCTTGGCTACACCGGCTTCGGCTGCGAGTAGGTCAATGGACGTTCGCTTGAATCCGTAACGACTAAACAGGCTCGTCGCTGCCAGAACAATTCGTCGCCGCTTTTCTTCGCCTTTGGCCACCATCTCTGTGCAGCCTAGCATACTTGACATAGTGAACCGAATAGATATATTTGGTTCAATGAGTCAGGAAGGAGATCTCGATATGAATGTTCTGGTGACTGGTGCTTCCGGCTTTATTGCCTCACGGATCGTTGAGCAGCTTCTGGCCAAAGGACATCGTGTGCGGGGGACGGTCCGTTCTCTCAAGAAGGTCCAAGACCTTGCTTCACTGCGTTCGCTGCCCGGCGCTGCGGAGCGACTCGAGTTGGTCGAGGCAGATCTGCTGGTGGGGGGCTCCTTTGACGCGGCGGCGCAGGGCTGCGATGCGGTGCTTCATACTGCGAGTCCGTACGTGCTAGATGCCAAAGATCCGCAGAAGGATCTGGTGGACCCGGCGGTTCAAGGAACGCGCAATGCGCTGAGCGCGTGTCAGAAGTCTCCAACAGTAAAGCGGGTGGTTTTGACATCTTCGATGGCAGCCATCACCGATGAACCGGACAGTGATCATGTCCTGACGGAGTCGGACTGGAATACCAAATCGAGCCTGGAGCGAAATCCCTACTACTACTCAAAAACGCTGGCCGAACGTGCGGCGTGGGAGTTCGTAGAAAAGGAACGGCCTGGGTTTGATCTGGTGGTCATCAATCCGTTTTTGGTGATCGGACCGGCCTTGTCATCGGGAGTGAATCCATCCAATCAGTTGTTTGTGGATCTGCTAAAGGGTACCTATCCCGGCGTGATGAACCTGACGTGGGGATTTGTCGATGTGCGTGATGTTGCGGATGCGCACGTTCGCGCCATCCTGACTCCGGAGGCATCGGGTCGCTACATTACGGCGGGTGAGACGATCTCGATGCGTGCGGTCGTGGAACTCTTGGAAAAGAACGGATGGGCCAAGGGGAACAAGCTTCCCACGCTGGGGATGGACTGTGGAATCGGGGATTTCGCGGTGCGAGTGTCTTCCTATTTGCAACCCAAGGGAGTCGGTTCGTACCTGCGGACCCACGCGATCATCAACCTGGCCAATACCCACAGCCTGACCGTGCAAGACAGCATCATCGC